>NZ_FNEL01000009.1 GCF_900100125.1 Dolosicoccus paucivorans
CCCTTGTGACACTCGGTCATTGATATAGGTGATTTGATCTTCTGTGAACTGCTTCTTCTTAGAGCCACACTTAGATTTGTTAGCTTTGTAGCCTTCATAATAGTCGATGATAGTTCCACCATCGTCTAAATAATGATAGACATTATAGATGGTTTGAGCAGATCTTCTTAACTTTTTAGCGACTATGTAAGCTTTTTCGCCAATTTCGTAGTAGTTTTCTATCCAAGTCAGTTCTTTCGTGGTAAGATGTGTATAGGCCATTTTGTGTCTACTCCCTTATTTATGATTGGACTCATAAATAGTGTAGCACAAATGGTCTTATTTGTTTTTTTCTAGCTTAATTTTACAATTCAGGTTTATAAAAACCAATTTTTTATTATGTTGGGGCCCGGTCTCTTTAACTTATTCTTGACGATTTTCAATATTCAGTTTTTCTCTCTTATACAAAAACAAGTAAATAACCAATATTTAGGTAGAGTGTTTGGTGTTATATTTACTGTTGCAGTGCTATTTATGCCAATTGGTACAGGTGTATTTTCAACCTATTTAAATGTTTCGAATTTATTCAACTTTTCAATAATAGGACTAGCAATCTTTTTATTATCTTTAGTATTCGGAGCAATTCTGAAATAAGAAAAGTTTAAACAATCTAAAAGTACAACATTAGAACACTCATCTTTTCAAGTTTTAGTTCAATTATTTGCACTATACTTAAGATGAGTCTTTTTTGTGCAGCTGTAATAATGTTCACCCATATTCATTCACCTCATCTGTTCTAGGTTAATCATACCATTTTTGCTGTATTTGATGTACACTTTATAGTAGGAATACAGTAAAGGAGTTTATTATGGATATCAAATTATTCGCTTCCGATATGGACGGGACGTTACTCAATGAATTTCATGTCATTTCTGATCGAACAGCCGACGCTGTTAAGCGACTGCAAGCTTTAGGGGTTGAATTTTTAATTGCGACAGGACGAGACTATAAACCTGCCAAAATTTTAACTGAAGCTCAAGGCATTCACTGCTCCTTCGTCAACTCCAACGGCGCCGATATTCGTACCCCAGAAGGTAAATCGGTCATTACCGTTCCCATCGAGCGTAGTTCCCTTGAAGAAGCGCGCTCTTATTTAACGAGCCAACAGATTGACTACGGGATTATGACGTTAGACGGTTACTATACGACGAACTATGACGTTATGAAAGAGCGCATGAAAGACTTTTATGAAAGTAAACCGCAAAACCGGACAGCGATGTATGATGAGATTACCGATGCGCAAATTGCGACCCTTTTAAACGATTCAAAAGATATTACGGAGTTTAATATCGAACAGCACGTTCCTTTAAAAGTGATGGTTTACCATACTCATCCTGAAACCCTCGATCGATTAATGCAAGAATTAAGTAAAGATCCTAAAATTGCGGTGACTTCTTCAGGTATTGAAAACTTAGAAATTAACCACGTCGATGCCCAAAAAGGCTTCGCCATCGAAAGATATATTAAAGAAAAAGGTTATACAATGGATCAAGTCGTATCCATTGGGGACGCACTAAATGATCGCTCGATGCTTGAACTGGCCGGAACAAGTTATGCGATGGCCAATGCGACTCCTGAAGTACAAGCTTATGCTGATCACATTGCTCCTAAAAACACAGAAGACGGAGTAGCTGTTGTCATTGAACAGCTCATTAAACAATTAGAAAAATAACCTAGCTAAAAAGGAGAGACTTTAATGAAAAAAGTTAAAAAAGCCATTATTCCAGCAGCAGGAATGGGGACACGTTTCTTACCAGCAACGAAAGCGATGGCTAAAGAAATGTTACCTATTGTCGATAAACCAGGGATTCAATTTATTGTCGAAGAAGCGATTGCTTCAGGAATTGAAGATATTTTAATTATTACCGGTAAAAGTAAACGTTCCATTGAAGACCATTTTGATTCAAACATTGAATTAGAAGAACATCTTAAAAAACAAGAAAAATGGGACTTACTCGAAGGGATTAAAGTTAGAAATGACGTCAACTTATTCTTCATTCGCCAACCTTACCCTCGCGGTTTAGGGGATGCGGTATTACATGCGAAAGCTTTCGTAGGAGATGAGCCCTTTGTTGTCATGTTAGGAGACGACATTATGCAAGGAGATAAACCTTTAACTCAACAACTGATTGATGTCTATGACCAAACCAGTGCTGCTAATATTGCGGTGATGGAAGTGCCCAATGAAGAAACTTACCGCTATGGAATCATTGACCCTGAACAAGAATTCAAAGACGGTATTTATAACGTTCAACACTTCGTTGAAAAGCCAAACCCAGAAGATGCACCAAGTAATTTAGCAATTATCGGTCGCTATTTACTCACACCAGAAATCTTTGGTATTTTAGAAGAACTTGAACCAGGAGCTGGTGGTGAAATTCAACTAACCGACGCCATTAATATTTTAAACCAAACTCAGCGTGTCTTTGCGAAACGTTTCGACGGCAAACGTTATGACGCAGGAGATAAATTCGGCTTTATGCAAATGAGTTTAGACTATGGCTTACAACATCCAGAAATTAAAGACGAACTAAGAGAATACATTATCGAACTGGCTGAACAATTAAAACCACAAGATGATTAAATAAAAAGATCCAAAAGACTGCTTCATTCAAGTCTTTTGGATCTTTTGTTACTTTTCAGGCATATTTTCTTCAATTAAGCGAATACACTCACTATGATCATGGTTTCTAGCCACACATTGATAACGACCAAATAACAAAATCGAGTGATGAGCTTGAAACAGTTGATCTTCAGGTAACTTTTCCACCATCATATCTTCAATTTGTCTAACGTTTGCATCTGCAGGTACCATGTGAAACTTCTTAGTCACCCGGGAAACATGAGTATCCACCGCAAAAGCGGGAATACCAAATCCCGCACTCAATACGACATTGGCCGTTTTACGTCCAACACCTGGAAGAGATTCCAGTTCTTTTCTCGTATTAGGTACTTTGCCATCAAAGTCTTCGGCTAATTTTTGAGCCATTCCAATGAGTGATTTTGTTTTGTTGCGGTAAAGCCCTAATGTTTTAATGAGCTCCATTACGTCTTCTTCATTGGCTCTGGCTAACTTTTCTGGCGTCGGATAGCGTTTGAAGAGTTCAGGGGTCACTTTATTAACCGACCGGTCTGTCGCTTGAGCACTCAATAGAACCGCAGCGACAAGTTCAAACAAATTAGTATAATTTAGTTCCGGCTGGCTTTGAGGGTATAGTTTAATCATCGCTTGAACAGCACGCCATGTCTCTTCTTTTGATAATAATTCTTCCATCCCCATCATCCTTTACTTACATTTCATCCATTATTTCACTCTTTACAACATAAGTTTGTGCGATTAAATCGGCAACACTTTCTTTTCTCGGTGTAAAAAAGGCAACGATATACAGTAAATAAAATACCTTTTGAATATAGCGCCCGATCACTTCACGAAAGAAAGCTTCGCGCCATGATAAAGGCTCAAACTGTTGATTGACCACTTGAATTTTGAAGATCATTTTGCCAAGAGTCTGACCATGATTCAACCAAGTCATTAAGAAAAAATAACCTACATAAAGCATTAAGTTGAATAAACCGCCTAGTAATAAAGACACCTCTAGGCGAACGAACAATAACGTCGTTAATGCTGAGATAACAGCCGTATCAATGGTATAAGCTAGGGCACGTCTTAATAAACTAGCGTAAGGGGTAACTTCAGCTAAGACTGTTAAAGGTGGCATGGAATGAACCCGTTCTTCCATTTTACTCACCTCCGTATAAGTACATTAAACGTGGCGCTTTTGGATGAGTTAGCGATTCAATCGCTTCGACAAGGGTCTCAGCATCTACATTTTCTTGGCTTGATGTATTTTCATGGGATAAGAAAGGAACCACCGAATTAAACCAACTTTGAGGTCCATACATCGTGTAACGGAAAACTTCAGGCTCTTTTACACCTGTTGCTTCTTTAAGAGCTTCAAGTGCTTCATCAAAGTAGCCAATTTCATCAATCAAGCCTAACTCTTGAGCTTGTAGTCCGTCATAAATTTTACCGTTCGCCACTTTTAAGACGTCTTCTTTAGACATTTGGCGTCCATCCATAACAACTTGAACAAAACGGTCGAAAGCACGGTCTACGTGTTCTTGAAGGTAGGCTTTCTCGTCATCATCTAAAGCCCGGGTTGAACTTGGTAAATCTTTATATTTACCTGATTGGAAGTTTTGCGTTTCAATCCCCCAATTGTCCAAAAATTTAGAAAAATTCATCCCACCCATAATGACACCAATAGAGCCTGTCGTTGTCTCTGGAGAAGCGAAGATTTTGTCACTAGCCATCGGAATATAATAGCCTCCGCTCGCTCCTAAACTCCCCATCGTCGTATAAACGGGTACGTCGAGTGCTTCTTTCAATTGTTTAAGGCGAGTGTAAATCTCTTCTGATTGGTAGACTGCTCCACCTGGGGAGTCGACGTTTAAAAGAATTCCTTTAATGGTTGGATCTTCTTTTAAAGATTTAATAGATTCTAACATGAACTGGTGATCATCTGGATTGACACCAATAACTCCTTCCAGATCTAACACCGCAATTCGTTGCGTTGGATCTCCTTCTTCGATTTTATCTTCTACGACATCTTCTTCTAAATAGGAACCTAAATATCGATCAAACAATGAATCTTCTTTAAATTCTACCGTTGTTTGAAGCGTTTTGAAGCCACTATAGAGAACTAAACAAAGAGCAATAATGGCTGCAAGCCATTGCTTCTGGCGAGTTGATAATTTCATTTAATCATCCTTTCTTGACAATAATTACAATATGTTCATTGTATCACTCTCAAGAAAAAATGTCCTAGAAAATAGAATATTGCAATAAAAAAACATCACGCCCACTAGGGACGTGATGTGAAAATAATTGATTATTTTAATTCTACAGAAGCTCCAGCTTCTTCTAATTTAGCTTTCATTTCTTCTGCTTCTTCTGTAGCAACGCCTTCTTTAATTACTTTAGGTGCGCCGTCTACTAATTCTTTAGCGTCTTTTAGACCTAAACCAGTAATTTCGCGAACTGCTTTAATTACTTTGATCTTGCTTGAACCAGCGTCTGTTAATTCTACGTCGAATTCAGATTTTTCTTCTGCTGCTTCGCCGCCAGCTGCTCCAGCTGCTGCTACAGGTGCTGCTGCAGTAACGCCAAATTCTTCTTCGATTGCTTCGATTAATTCGTTCAATTCTAAAATCGTTGCATCTTTAATTTCTGCAATGATGTTTTCAATGTTTAATGCCATGATCATATTCCTCCATTAATAATGTGATTTGTTAAATGTAAATTAAGCTGCGTCTTCTTCTTTTGCATCAGCCACTGCTTTAACAGCGTATGCAACGTTTCTGACTGGAGCTTGTAATACAGAAAGTAACATAGATAGTAAACCTTCGCGGTCTGGTAGTTTTGCAAGTGCTTCGATCTTCTCAACTGGAGCAACTTCTCCTTCGATCATACCGCCTTTAATTTCTAAAGCTTTTGCGTCTTTAGCAAATTCAGCAACGATCTTAGCAGGTGCAACAACTTCTTCTTCTGAGTAAACGACTGCTGTAGGTCCTACGAATGCTTCATCTAATCCTTCGATTCCAGCATCTTTTGCTGCACGACGTAAAATAGTGTTTTTAACCACTTGCATTTTCACGCCATTTTCACGTAATTGTTTACGTAATTCTGTTACTTCCGCAACAGTTAAACCTAAATAGTCAACGACAACTACAGATGCTGCGCTTTTTAGAGCTTCAGCCATTTCTGCAACTTGTTGTTGTTTTTGTTCTAATACTGACATGATTTCACCTCCGTCATCATTGATATAGAGATTTTTATTAAAAAATCTCTATGTCACCTTAGACATAGAGATAGCTTCATTAAATAATGGAAACTTCCTCGGTAAGAAATTAAGGCTTGTGCCACTTACTGTCTACGGTCGTAATAACAAGACTTAGTATAGCGACTCTTTATTGAATCGTCAAGTCTTTTTTTATGCTAATGTGGACGTATCGATTTTGATACCAGGTCCAAATGTTGTTGTTAGTGTTAAGTTTTTAATGTACTCGCCACGAACAGCTGCTGGACGTAAGCTAGTAATACGCTCGTGTAACGCTGCAAAGTTTTCGAATAATTTATCATCTTCGAAAGATACTTTACCAACTGGAACGTTTACGATACCTGCTTTGTCAGCACGGTAAGTTACTTGTCCTGCTTTAATGTCAGATACAGCTTTTGATACATCTTGAGTTACTGTACCAGTACGTGGGTTAGGCATTAATCCTTTAGGACCTAATACACGTCCTAAACGACCAACTTGTCCCATCATGTCTGGTGTTGCTACTAAGATGTCAAAATCCATCCAACCATCTTCGATTTTCTCGATGATGTCAGCATCTCCAACAAAGTCAGCACCTGCATCTTTAGCTTCTTGTGCTTTATCGCCTGTTGCAACAACGACAACAGTTTGTGTTTTACCTGTTCCGTTTGGCAATACCATTGCACCACGGATTTGTTGGTCTGCTTGTTTCATGTCAATGTTTAAGTTGTATGATACTTCAACAGTTGCGTCGAAGTTTGCAAAGTCAATTTCTTTCGCAAGTGCGATTGCTTCTTTAGCATCGTAGAACTTATGACGATCTACTTGTTCTAAAGCTGCTTGTAATTTCTTACTTCTTTTAGCCATGTATAATTCCTCCTATTTTGTGGTAATAACGGTTTAACCTCCCACCCCCATAGAAAGGGGGAGAAGCTGCGTGCATGATTAGTCTTCGACAGTAATACCCATTGAACGAGCAGTACCTTCAACCATACGCATAGCAGCTTCTACATCGGCTGCGTTTAAATCTTGCATTTTAGTTTCAGCAATTTCTTGTACTTGTGCTCTTGTTACGCTTCCCACTTTGTTTGTGTTTGGTTCACCAGATGCTTTTTCTAAGCCTGCTGCTTTTTTAAGTAAAATTGGAGCGGGTGGTGTTTTAGTGATGAAGCTGAATGAACGGTCTTCGTATACATCAATAACAACAGGAATAATCATACCTGCTTGATCTTGTGTACGTGCGTTGAATTCCTTAGTAAACGCCATAATGTTTACTTGTGCTTGACCAAGTGCTGGTCCAACGGGTGGAGCAGGACTTGCTTGTCCGGCAGGAATTTGTAATTTAACTTGAGTTACGACTTTTTTAGCCACGAAACATTCCTCCTTATAGAATCTTTAATAGTTCGTGATGTGGTGACGGAGCAAATCGCGACTCCTCCCACATTCATATGTCCTTTAACATACTAACGTATTATACCACACCATTATCTAATTACAAGCCTTTATTATGCTTTTTTTACTTGAGTGTATTCTAGTTCGGTTACCGTCTCGCGACCAAACATTTCGATGACAACTTTTAATTTTTGTTGTTCGTCATCTAATTCCTCAACGACGCCTTCCATTCCTTCAAAGGCTCCACCAATAATTAAAACGTGGTCACCGACGTTAACGTCTAATTCCACTTTTGGTTTTGGAGCGTCTTTTTCGCCTAAAATAACGGCTACTTCATCGGGAAGTAATGGAGAAGGTTTGCTTCCTGCTCCGTGTGAGCCGATAAAACCAGTAACTCCTGGTGTGTTTCGAACAATAAACCACGCTTCATCAGACATAATCATTTCTACAAGAACATATCCAGGGAAAGTTTTAACGGTGGTCACTTTTTCAACGCCGTCTTTAACTTCGACATGTTCTTCTTCTGGAACAATGACTCTAAAAATATTTTCTTCCATATTCATACTTTCACGGCGCAATTCTAAGTTTTCTTTTACTTTATTTTCATAGCCTGAATAAGTATGTAAAACGTACCACTCTTTATATTCTTCCATTGTCTTCTCCTTTTGTTAAATCTTGTCAAAATAAAAAGCCCTACAAAGCTGTAAGGACTTTCTCGTTAGTATTAGTATACCTTTTTTAAGTTAAATTAACCAGTAAATGATAAGGTTAAAATCCATTTAACTAGGTTATCAAAACCAAAGTCAACGACGCCAAAATATAAACTAAAGAATATAACCGCAAAAATAACGATCCAAGTAAAGTGGTTAATTTCAGAAAACGTTGGCCACGTTACTTTTTTCATTTCTTTTGCGACATCTCCGATATAACTCATGCCATAATCCGTCCTTTAAACTATTAATCGTAAAATTATTTTGTTTCTTTATGTAGAGTATGTTGATTACAAAACTTACAAAACTTTCTTACTTCTAAGCGAGTCCCTTGTCCGGCTTTTGTTGGTGTAACCGGATAGTTGCGCTGTCCACATTGGGTACAAGCTAATGCGGTTTTACGTTGTTTTGCCATGGACAATCCTCCTTTATAAGTAAATGTACTACAGTTAATAATAAAGTCACGATCCTCACTTTGTCAAGGATTACTTTCTTCTTCATTTAATATCTGGATTAATTTTACTCGGCATCGATCAATCGCACCGCGAGCAGCAATTTTTGAAATACCTAAAGACTTCATCACTTCTTCTACACTTTCACCTAAAATTTGATGGTGATAGTGAACGGCTCGCTCTAATGTCGATAATCTAGAAAAATAATCGGTATGTAATTCTTGAATGACAATAATTTCTCCTGGGTGTAGAGATCTAAAAGCTGCTTGATCTTCACAGATAAAATTATATTCTTCCGCTTCGTGATAACTACCTAAGGATAATTCTTTTTGACCTAAGCCACGCTTTTTTGCGTGACGCCTTCGAACTAAATTCGACATTCGATTATGAAAGGTTCGAGCGACTAAAGGAGCAAAATAACGATTTGTACAAGGATCAAAAGATCGAGCGGCTTTCAATACCGCAATTCGACCTTCTTGGAGGTAATCATCATAAGTAAATCCATCCACAAACCACCGAGTCACTCCTTTTTTAAATAAAGGTTCAAATCGTTTGCATAACGCTTCGCAGTAAACTTCATTTTGGAGGTCTACTTGCGAGTACAATGCGAGCTCTTCATTGCTCATTTCTACAATAGACTTTGGTTTCATCTTTCTCCGTTTACTCTCCTTCACATAAAATAAGAAGGAAAAAGGCTAGAATAATACTTCATTGATCCAAGTATTTACGCAATTGTTCGAGCCGTTCTAGCTCATCCATTCGCCACGGACTTAAGCGGCGTAGCATTTTATCGTAATAGCGACTGACGTCTTGGTTCATTTGTTGCTTTGCAAATTGGATGTCCATCCACAATTCTTGTGCGGATTGCCTTAATGCACCTTTTTGAAAGATTAACCATTGCTCAGCTGCATCACTCGTAGCTACCACAACCCGTGTTAGAGGGTTCATATATTTGCTTACTTGGCTTTCAATATAAGCATCTGCCGTTTCACCTTCGTTAGTAAAGACGACTTCGAGCAATTCGTGTTCAAAAGATGTACCTAAACCGGGAACAAAGTGCGCATCAAATACTACAATAATTGATGCACGACGATATTTTTTATAATTAGATAACTCAAATAATAAAAGATCTCTTGCTCCTTGAATATCATCTTGCTTTTTTAAAGCAACTAATTCAGGCCAAGACCCGATCATATTGTACCCATCAACAAAAAGATATTCTTTTCTTTTTTTCACTGAAAATCCACCCATCACTTCAGTCGATGACGCGCGACTTCGTACATTAAAACAGCCGCCGCCACACTAGCGTTTAAGCTTTCAATGTCTCCTGTCATCGGAATAGCTACGGTTCCATCGCTTGTTTCTTCTACTAAAGGAGAGACACCTTCTCCTTCGTTGCCGATAACAATCGCAATCGAACCACTTGTGTTCCATGAACGCATATCTTCGCCATGCATGGCAGAAGCAAACACCCAGACTCCTTGTTCTTTCAGCTGTTGAATCGTTTGAGAGATATTCGTCACCCGAACGACCGGTACGTGTTCAATTGCACCCGCTGAAGTTTTCGCAACCGTTCCGGTTAACCCTACCGCCCGGCGTTTAGGAATAATCACGCCGTGAACTCCTGTTGCATCAGCAGTTCTTAAAATAGAACCTAAGTTATGAGGGTCTTCAATGCCATCGAGTATTATAAAGAACGGGGCTTCATCTTTATCTTTAGCTAATTGGAAACAATCTTCTAGCGTTTTATATTCATAAGGAGGCAAGGTCACTGCAACTCCTTGATGATTAGCTCCTTGAGTCAGCTCATCTAATTTTGATTTAGGCACTTCTTGAATGACGACGCCCTGTTCCTTTACTTTCTTTAGTATAGCTTGAATTTGGCCTCCGCCGATCCCTTTTTGTAAATAGAAGCGATTCACTTGTTTTTCCTCGTTGAAAAGGTTGAAAACTACATGGCGTCCAAAAAGGATCTCTTCTTGCTCTAATTTTCTAAAATTAGAGGGCTTTTTTTTCATTTTGTTTTCATTTTTCCTTGTGCGTTTGTTCACGACATTCACTCCTCTCCATTTTCAATGTAGTCTATTGCTTGGTTAATCAACTCTTCTAAGCGTTCGGTTTGATCGGTTAAATAAAGCCATCCTAACAACGCTTCAAATCCCGTTGCTTGACGGTAATCTTGAATGGAGGCATTTTTTGCTTTTGTATTCGCTCGGTGATTGCGTCCTCTTTTATATAGGGTAAGTTCTTGCTCACTTAACGTATCTTTTTTTAGCCAATAAGTCATGATTTTTGCTTGTCCGCTAGCAGAGACAAATTTAGTCGCTTTGCGATGAAGTTGATTGACCCGAGTGACTCCGGTTGCTAAAACATGACGTCTAATATAGGTTTCATAGATCGCATCTCCCATATAAGCTAACGCTGAACCATTTAATAAAAAAGCTTGATCGACTGTTTTATTCATCTTAAATTCGCTTCCACTCTGTACCGTGAGGTGTGTCATCTAATTGAATTCCCATCTCAAGAAGTTGTTGTCTAATCTCATCGCCTCGAGCATAGTCTTTTTCTTGGCGAGCTAGGGTTCGCTCATTGATTAGAGCCTCAATCTCCTCGTCTAGCACTTCTTGGTCTTCAAGAATAATACCAAAGACTTCTAATAATTGGGTTAGACGGTCTTTCATCGCTTTTAAGGTCTTAGAAGAAACATTATCATGTTCTAAATATTGATTAATGTAGCGTACTAAATCAAAGACAACCGTCATTCCGTTAGCTGCGTTAAAGTCATCATCCATCGCTTCAGTGAACTGTTGAGTTAAGCGATCTAGCCCTTCAATCTGTTGCGGTTCATCAACTTCGCTAGCAGCTTTTAGACGAGTGGTTAGGCGGCGGTTGACTTCTTTTAAGCGCGCTAAATTAGTTGTGGCATTATTCACGGCTTCTTCGTCATATTTTAACGGTCGGCGATAATGGACAGTTGCTAGTAAATAACGAATGACCATAGGATCTAACTCATTGAGTAAGTCTCTTAGTAAAATAAAGTTCCCTAAAGACTTACTCATTTTTTCTTCGTCTTTTCCTAGAGTAACAAACCCATTATGCATCCAATAATTGGCAAACACTTCGTTAGTACATGCTTGAGATTGAGCAATTTCATTTTCATGGTGCGGGAATTCTAAGTCTTGTCCGCCTCCGTGAATGTCTAGCGTATTTCCTAAATATTTAGTCGCCATCACAGAACATTCAATGTGCCAACCGGGACGCCCTTTACTCCAAGGAGAGTCCCAACTAATTTCTGTAGGGTCGGTAACTTTTTTCCATAGAGTAAAATCTAAAGGATCTTCTTTGCGTTCAGTTACCGCTTCGTCGACGCGCTCGCTAGCTCCTGCACGCAAATGCTCTAAAGATTGCCCTGAAAGAGCGCCATATTCTTCGAATTTATTCGCTCTAAAATAAACGTCGCCTTGTGATTCATAGGCGTAACCTTTTTGAATTAACTGGTCGACGAAAGAGATAATATCTTCCATATTTTCTTGAACACGAGGATGTAATGTGGCTGGTTTAACGTTTAAAGCTCCTGTATCTTCTTTAAAGGCTTGCACATATTTATCCGCTAATTCTTTAGGTGTTAATCCTTCTTCTTTTGCTGCTTGAATAATCTTGTCGTCAACATCAGTAAAGTTACTCACATAATTTACATCGTAGCCTTTAAATTCTAAATAACGACGAATGGTATCAAAAGCAACAGTACTTCTCGCATTTCCAATGTGGATATAGTTATAGACGGTCGGACCGCAAACATACATACGCACTTTCTGCTCTTCAATTGGCGTAAACGTTTCTTTTTGTCGGCTTAAGGTATTATAAATTTTAATAGACATGTCCGGTTCCTTTCTTGCGTATTTTCTTTTATTATACATGATCCTTCAAGGGAGATTGATTGAACTTAATAAAATAAAAAGGCTAAGCAACGCTTAACCTTTATTTATTTATAATTGAGCTTTTACTTGTTCAATGTGATCTAATACACGTTCTTTACCGAATAATTCGATCACAAGAGGTAATTCAGGTCCACGCATTTGTCCGCTAACCGCAATTCGAATTGGCATAAAGAGTTGACGTCCTTTAACGTCTGCTTCTTTTTGAAGTTCTTTAAAAATCACGCGAATATTATCAGCGACAAAATCCTCTTCACTTAAGGCGCTGAATTTTTCTTCGATGAGACGGACCACTTCGCGAGCTGAATCACTGTCTAATTCTTCTTTACACTTATCGTCTAAATGAATGGTATCTTCAAAGAACATTTTAGATAAAGGCACAATCTCTGCCCCATAAGACATTTCGTTATGGTATAAGCTGACTAGTTTCGTCACCCAATCCATCTCTTTTTCGCTTGGATTTTCGTTAACGTGGCCTGCTTCAATTAAATGAGGTAACGATAAATCTACAATACGCTCTAATGGAGCCGCTTTAACGTACTCATTATTGATCCACTCTAATTTCTTCGCATCAAAAGATGCAGGAGAAGTTGATAGTCTCTTTTCTGTAAAGAGTTTGATGAGTTCTTCTTGATTAAAGATTTCTTCTTCCCCACCTGGTGACCAACCAAGTAGCGACATAAAGTTAAACATAGCTTCTGGTAAATAACCTAAATTACGGTATTGTTCAATAAACTGTAAGATACCGCCATCGCGTTTACTTAATTTACGACCTTGTTGATTCACGATTAACGTCATATGACCAAAGGTTGGTGCTTGCCAACCAAAGGCTTCATAAATCATTAATTGGCGAGGCGTGTTTGCGATATGATCGTCGCCACGTAAAACGTGAGAAATCTTCATTAAATAGTCATCGACAACCACGGCAAAGTTGTAAGTAGGGTATCCGTCTTTCTTTTGAATAACCCAGTCGCCTGTTACGTTTTCAGCTTCAAAGTGCATTGGTCCTTTGACCATATCGTCCCATTCGTAAACTGCTCCTTCAGGTACACGGAAACGAATCGCTGGAACACGACCTTCTCTTTCAAAAGCTTCTTGTTCTTCTTTTGTTAAGTTAGCATGAGCACCGCTATATCTTGGTGCTTCACCGCGAGCTCGCTGTGCTTTTGCTTCTTCTTCCAGCTCTTCAGCTGTCTCATAAGCTTTATAAGCTTTTCCTTCTTTAAGCAATTGTTCAACAAGAGGTTGGTAAATATCTAAACGCTCTGATTGACGGTAAGGGCCTACTTCACCTGGTTTATCTGGAGATTCATCCCAATCGATGCCTAACCATTTTAAGTTATCTAATTGACTTTGTTCACCGTGAGCGATATTTCGTTTTAAATCCGTATCTTCAATACGAATAATGAAATCACCATCATAATGGCGAGCAAATAAATAGTTAAATAGTGCGGTACGTGCGTTTCCAATATGCAACTCGCCTGTTGGACTTGGTGCATATCTTACACGAATTTTATCATTTGACATAAGTATACCTTCTCCTTTGTTATTTCAATCCTTATTCATTATAACGCATTTTTAATTAATGTGAATGACACTTACCCAATCATTTTAGCAAAAATCATTCGACCGGCAGCTGTTTGAAGAGCACTCGTAACTTCCACGTCCACCCATTCATTTAAGTGCAATTGACCGTCTTCTACTACAATCATGGTTCCATCTTCTAAATAAGCAACCCCTTGTTTACGCTCCGTTCCTGGTTTAATGACTAAAACGCGTAATTGTTCTCCGGGAATTAAAGCGGGTTTAACCGCATTGGCTAGCTCATTAATATTTAAAATAGGCACTTGTTGAAATTCAGCCACTTTATTTAAATTAAAATCATTGGTCAAAAGAGTTCCGTTTAAATGTTTGGCTAAATGAAGAAGTTTTGTATCGACTTGAGGAACATGTTCGAAATCTTTGTCATAAAACTCAACCGGAATCGGGCTGTCTTTTTGTAATTTATTTAAAATATCCAATCCACGACGTCCTTTAGCGCGAATAATCGCATCAGATGAGTCAGCGATATGTTGCAGTTCAAGTAAAACAAAGTTAGGCACTAAAATCGTTCCTTCGATAAAACCTGTTTGAATCACATCGGCGATACGTCCGTCGATAATAACACTTGTATCTAAGATTTTATAAGAAGGGTCTTTTTCGACACTTTCACTAATTGATGGCTCGTTACGATTAAAAGATAGTACATCTTTTAAATCGGCTGTTCTATCAATCCATTGATTCCATTCTTCCTTACGGTTCATCGCTGTTTGATAACCGACAAAACCTAGTACAAGTGAAGACGTTAAATTAATGACCGCTTTTAAATAAGGGAATAGTCCAGCAAAGGGTAAAGCCACTAAATAGCCTACTAAAAGCCCGATTAAAAGTCCGAGAGAACCTAAAAATAAATTAGCAGTACTTTGACGATTGAGCGTATCTTGAAGCCAACTCGTCGCTTTATAAATCATTGGATAAACTAAAAAGCCAATCAGCATAAAAATAACGGAAAAAATAATAGCATTGATAATGAGGCCTTTCATAAATGGAAAGTTTAGTGGCGTATATTGCCACAAAGCAGGCGCAAGACTTAAACCAAAGCTCAAACCTGCTAGAGTAAATAAACCAATGACAATCTTTTTAAACATTTCTTTCACCTCCTTTTATTTTGGAAACGCTAAATGAACCGCTTGTTTTATAGTTGAAACAGGAACAATTTGCATGGTCGTTTCAACATCTAAATCTTGAGCATTATTTTTGGGAATAAAGACACGCTTAAAGCCTAATTTTTCTAATTCACGTAAACGCTCTTCAATTTGACTGACTCGGCGAATTTCTCCCGTTAAGCCAATTTCACCAATAAAACAATCCTCCACTTCCGTCGGACGATCCCAATAACTTGAAGCAATACTAATCGCAATAGCTAAGTCGATCGCCGGCTCATCAAGCTTTACTCCGCCCGTTGTTTTAAAAAAGGCATCTTGATTTTGCACCATGAGCCCACAATGCTTCTCCATTACTGCTAGCAATAAACTCACTCGTTGGTAGTCAATACCACTTGCGGTGCGCTTTGCATTACCAAAAACAGTGGGTGTCATTAATGATTGAATTTCTGCTAAAATGACCCGCGTTCCTTCTAATGAAGCTACGACAGTTGATCCAGTCGCTCCAGGTAAACGTTCTTCTAGGAAAAATTCGGAAGGATTAGTCACTTGAGTTAACCCGTTGTCTAACATTTCAAATACACCCAACTCATTGGTGGAACCGAAACGGTTTTTTACAGCTCGTAAAATACGAAAACGGTTATACTTTTCTCCTTCAAAATAAAGAACTGAGTCGACCATATGTTCTAACATTCGTGGTCCAGCAATATTTCCTTCTTTTGTGACATGCCCTACGATAAAAATAGCAATTTGATTATCTTTCGCTACCCGCATCAACAGTGACGTGGCTTCTCTAACTTGAGAGACACTTCCTGCGACTCCTTGGTGATCAGGAATTTGCACTGTTTGAATCGAGTCGATAATGACAATATCTGGTTCTAAACGTTCGATTTCTTTTGTTACAACTGACAAATCTGTTCCTGCCAGTAAGTAAAAGTCATCGCTTTTAATGCCTAAACGCTCAGCGCGCATCTTAATTTGGGACGCACTTTCTTCTCCTGAGACATATAAAACACTTTGATTTGAATTTGCTAATTGTAGCGAAACTTGTAAAAGAAGTGTCGACTTTCCAATTCCCGGATCGCCCCCTAGTAATACAAGGGATCCCGGGACAATTCCGCCCCCTAGTACACGGTCAAATTCACTAAATCCACTGGACACTCGTGATTCGTTAATGTACTGAATGTCTTTTAATTGGAGTGCTTTATGTTCGCTCGTACCTTTTCTTGACGTCTTCACTTGTAGCGCTTGACTTCCTATCGCTTCTTGAATATCCGCGGGACGTTCTTCCATTTGGTTCCATGCACCACAATTGGGGCAACGTCCTAACCATTGCGGGGATTCATAACCGCACGCTAAACATTCATAGACTGTTTTCCTCTTTTTAGCCAATCATAATCTCTACTTTCTTTTTTAATCTTTTGAAGAACCGAATCCACCTGTACGTTCTAATCGTCCACCTTCATCACCATCAGCTTTTAAAAATGGTAAAAAGATACCTTGAGCGATGCGTTCACCTTTTTCGATGATGCAGTCAAAAAGACCAAAGTTGATCAATTGAACATAAATGTGTCCTTCATTATTAGGGTTATTGTAATAATCCGCATCAATAATCCCTACGCCATTGGGAAGAGCTAAAAAGCGTTTCAAAGGATTGCTAGAACGATTAGTCAGTTGTAAATATTCATCATCTTGCATATAAGCTTTAATTCCTGTCGGAACAAGAGTAGGTTTTAATAGCCCTTTAACTGTTTCATCCGTCATCTCATCTGTTTCTTGAGGAGATTTCAAAATCCATTGTTTCAATTCTTTAGCTAAATATTTAAATACTTCTTTCCAATAAGAAGGTAACACAATGGTTTCTGCCGCTTCAAAATCATACCCTGCCGCATGAATTGTCGCCCGCTGAGGAATATTGATGGATTGATTTTCATATTCTTTTATGACTTCAAATCCACGTTTTTTCATAAAAAATTCACCTTTCTAAACATATCATCTTCTATTTTATATTTTACCAAATGTTTGTCCGTTAGTTGTGTCTTTTGTTTGATTCTTTTATTAATCTTCTTTTTCGACCCAAACGGAAACCGAACGTCCATTCGTGTAAAAGCACCCAATACCTTGGTCATTGACAGTTACTTCTTCTGGTCGATTCCCTGTCAAATCAATGTAAGTCTTACCACTATTAGCCTCACCTAGAGACATGTCTTTCCACCCTTCGTCGCCATTGCTCATTAAAACGGCTAACCCAGGGCCTTCTTCGTTTCCTAAACGAGTCCAACCAACACAATTAGAATGATCAAAGTAATCAACCTGTTCTCCGTAAGCATAATTCATTCGCGCTTTTAGTAAAGAGTCGATCGCTTCTTGTTGACCCTCTTGACTAAACTCACCTTCAATGCCGTAATAATCTCCGTAGAATAAGCAAGGCATACCTTCTTCCCGCAATAAAATTAAAGCGTAAGCTAAAGGTTTGAACCAAGGTCTGACAAAAGATTCTAAAGCTTGTCCTTGTTGTGAATCATGATTTTCAACAAAAGTCACTGCTGCTGTTGGAATCGCTTTGACAAGGGTGTTGTCAAAGATTTGGCGCATATCAAAAGACCCTTCTTCAACACTAGCTGTTGAAAAGTTCATATGAAGAGGAACATCTACTAGATCATAACGACTTTCAACGTGATTAAAATAGTTTGTCAGCTCTTCAAGGTTGTTAGACCAATATTCTGCAAACACATAAAAATATTCAGGGGCATGTTCATCGACATATTTAATAAACTCATTCATAAAAGACGCATCAATATGTTTGGCCGCATCTAAACGAAAGCCGTCAACCCGTGTCGTTGTCAAAAACCATTCTACCCATTCATAAATATTTTGTTTTACTTCAGGGTGGTCAAAATCCACATTATTAAACATTAAGTAGTCAAAGTTACCTTTTTCCGGACTGACATCTTCATTATCGGCCCATCCCTTGCCCTCGCCTAAAATTAAATAAATACCTGTTTCGTCGTTTAAAGCATCATAATCGATACCACTAAAGTGATACCAATGCCATTTCATATCATTGTATTTATTTTGACGGCCCGGAAAATCAAAGTAAGTCCAACCTTCAATTTCATAAGGCTCACTCATGGCTTCTTGGCGGTTTTCCGGATTCATTTTCATAACTCGAAACTTTTCCTTACCATCACCACTTGCTTTATGATTTAAAACAACATCAGCAATGACTTTCAAACCCTTTTCCTGCAACGCCTTAATCGCTTCTAACAGTTCTTCTTTTGTTCCATATTTAGTTCGAATGTCGCCCTTTTGATCAAATTCACCTAAATCAAAATAATCGTAAATACCGTACCCCACATCAAAAGTGGAAGTCGCTTTATAGACTGGTGGAAGCCAAATATCTGTAATACCTATTTCTTTTAAATGATCGGCGTCTTCTTTTAGTCGCTTCCAATGTTGACCGTCATTAGGCAAATACCATTCAAAATATTGCATCATTGTTCTATTCATAAACTGACCTCATTTCTATTTGTATACATTAAAATAAATCGATGATACTATATACCGTTACTGGATTTAATCATTTGATAAGATAATAAATCTATTATAGCAAAATCTCGTCAAAACGTTGTGACAAAAGCGTTACAACGAGTTAATAACTGTTTGTTTTAATAAAGTTCAACTTAATTTAGTAAGCTTATTAATACTACAAGAAATGTTTAAATGATTTGCTTTAATTTACAACGAATCTTTTAATATTTCTTATCCATTTTATGATAGAATATGCTAGTACTAAAAGTTTAAAAAGGGGGGAATGCTTTGAAGCGATCGATTCAACGAAATCTTTTTGCGGTTGGATTAGCGAGTCTGTTGATTTATATTAACACCTTCGCCGTTCAATCCTTACTTTCATCTAACTCATCCAATGAACCATCCACTGCTTTACAAAGCATTGAATCCACTTCTCAGCCTCCAGGAGAAACACCTGCTGTTGAAGAGGTCAAGTATACTTTAGATGACGTCTTCAAAGAACAAAAAACCAATAAAAAAAGAGCTCGTCAAATGGCGCAAGCTATTCTTAAAAACGATTATAATAATAATCTAGCTAAAGCTCAGCCAGATATCTTAAAAAGTTTAAAAAGTCATCATTTATCTGCTGATGATATGGCCTATTTATTTTTAGACGAGTCACCTTCTAAACACGTCAACTCTTCACAACAACTCGATATTCCCCTTCTTCTACAAACAGATCCTGAATGGCGTAACTTAGAGTATGGATCAGATTCTTCTAGACAACTATGGGAAAATGGGTGCGCAATTGTCACTTTATCTATGGTTAAAGGCTACTTAGATCAATCAGAAGTGACACCAACTAACATTTTAAAATGGAGTAAACAACAATTTTATCGCCATAATGAAGGAACTTCTTGGCAAATATTTTCTGAGTTTGCAAAAGAATTTGATTACAATTACACTGATTTAGGTAATGACTTTTACACTGCAATGGAGGAAGTTCAAGAGGGACGAGTTGTTGTCGCTTCTGTAAAACCAGGTTATTTTACAGAAATTGGTCATATTTTAGTTATTCGCGGCTATGAAGACGGCTTCGTATTTGTCAATGATCCAAACGATTCTCCCGAAAAACTGCACAGCTACCAGGGTGTTCCAGCCGAAGTTTTCTTAAACGAGGGAGTGAACTACTGGTCGTTTTCAAATTAATTAAGGAGGTGCTCTTTTGAATTGGTCTAGCTATAGAAGATCTCTTTCAGCGACTCACGGCATTTTAATTGGATTTACTGTTTATGTTGTTCTCACTATTATCAAATTATCCGCTGGGTATATTTTCCACTCCTCAGCGCTACGAGCGGATGGATTAAATAACTTATCCGACGTATTTTCGTCATTTGTTATCTTTCTTGCGCTCAGGCTTGCTCATCGCCCCGCAGATGATGATCATCATTTCGGGCATATAAAATTTGAGGCATTAGCTAGTTTTACTGTTTCGCTAGTTATGTTTTACATTGGTATTAGCGTAGTTAAAGAGAGTGCTCTACGCGTGTATTTTAATGATTTTCAAACAGTGGATTTAAAAAGTATTTGGATTGGATTACTATCCATTAGTTTACTTTTTATGGCTTATCGAATTATTTCTCTGATTGCGATTCAAACCAATAGTATTGGACTTCGCGCAACAGCTAAAGATATGTTAAGCGACCTATTTGCTAGTGGAGGAACTATTTTAGCAACGCTTGCATCAGCCGCAGGTTATCCTATCTTAGATCCTTTAATTTCTGTGGTGATTGGATGTTTAATTATTAAAGCTGCTTACCAAATTTTTAGTGAAAGCACCTTTACTCTATCCGATGGCTTTGATCCCGATGAACTAGAAACTTATAGACAAACTGCTTTAAAACATCCTAAAGTTTTGGCTATTCCTTCCATTAGAGCCCGTTTAGCAGGAAGTAAAGTTTATCTTGATATGACTATTGAAGTCGACGGTCAAACGACTGTCTATGACTCTCATGATATTACAGAAGAAGTCGAGCAAATACTTATTTATACCCATCATGTGGACGACGTGGATATTCACGTTGAACCTCACGAATAAAAAAAGACTCTAATAATGAACCCTTTTTTAGAAATTAACTGGATTCATTATTAGAGTTTTTTTACTTCCAAAATTGCCACCATTTCTTAGAAGGCTTTGAATTCGCTGTTGAAGGTTGAGTGGACTCATTAGCGTTCGATTGAGATGAAAGATTGGTCTCTTGAGTGTTAGATGAGGGATGAGGGGAGGTATCCTTTTCTTCTTGTGAATCATCTACCTTTTCCTTGTGATCTTCTTTACTATCTTGAGCGTGACTCATGTTTGAATACTCTAGACGAAGTTGAATATTTTTTTGTTGTTCAATAAGAAGCAATTGTTGTTGCTGGTCTAATAATTTTGCCAGTCGATCAATATGCAAGTCTTTCTCGTAAAGTTGTTGTTCTAACAACTTAAAATATTGCTCCATCGTTTGTGCTGGATCATCATCTTGATCCATATATTTACGAACATATGTTCGTATAAAGTCAGTCACATTCTCATTCATTTCTGGATCAAACGTTTCTTTGTTCTCATCTTCTGTGTTTGACTTTTCTGTTTCATGAGTCTCTTTTTGCTCAGAGTCTTTGACTTCCTCTATAATAGTTTGATTTTCAATCGCTTTGTCATCTTTTTTCCCTTGAGAAGTGTCTTCTTCTGCCACTTCTTTTAATTCATCTTTGTCATCGAGTTCAAAGGATAATTGTTCTGGTTTGTCTATTTGAACAGTAACTTCTTTTACTTCGATGACAGCTTCTTGACTCTCAAGACTTTCTTTACTATCTTTGTCATCTTTTTCCACTTTTACATCTTGTAAAACATCTTCAGATTCTTTTGACTCTTGTGTTTCATCGTCTTCAAGGGTCATAAAAGATTGAAGCTTCAACTGTTGTTCTGGTGTAAAAACAAGTCGATTTGTCTCATCGTATACTTTTTCATCTTCTTTAATTTTTTTGGCATGATAATAAATCAGTTGACGAGACACCCCTAATTCGTCAGCTAATTCTTGGACACTTAAATTTTTCATGTAAAACACCCCGCTCCTTACTTTCTCATTATACCTTATTTTTATTTTTTTACAATTGTAAAACAAAACCCTTTGACAAAGTGTCAAAGGGTTTTACATTAAAAAACAGGCGGCTCGGGTTGATATGAAAGATTAGAAAACTTATTGTATTCACGTTTGAATAATAAACGAACCGTGTCTCGCGGACCACTTCGGTTTTTAGCAATAATGACTTCAATGGTATTATCGCTCATTTCGTCATTGTCTGATACACTACTATCTTCTTCATCTTTTTGATGGTAGTCTTCGCGGTATAAAAACGCCACAATATCTGCATCTTGTTCAATCGAACCTGACTCACGGATATCACTTAAAATAGGTCGTTTATTTTGACGCTGTTCTAAACTTCTTGAAAGTTGTGATAAGGCAATAACAGGAGTGTTTAACTCTTTAGCTAGCATTTTTAATTGTCTAGATATGTCGGATACTTGTTGTTGTCTACTTTCATGACCTGTTCCTTCAATTAATTGCAAATAGTCAATAACAATTAAACTTAAGTCAGGATGTTCTTGTTTTAATCGACGACATTTTGCTCTAATTTCAGAAACCTTTAAACCAGCCGTATCATCAATAAAAATTGAAGCTTCTTTTAAACGATCAACGGCGACAAAAAAGCTTTGCCATTCATCAGCAGTCAATTGCCCTGTTCGTAAGTTAGAAGCATGAATGCTTCCTTCCGCACAAATAATACGGTTAACTAAATCAATGGCACCCATTTCCAGAGAGAACAAAGCGACAGGTAATTTTGATTTAGTTGCGACGTTTTGAGCAATATTTAATGCAAAAGCTGTCTTACCAACAGAAGGTCTTGCTGCTAAAACAATAAGTTGATCGGGCTGAAATCCACTAGTTATTTTGTCTAATTCAGTATACCCCGTTGGTACACCCGTCACGTCCCCCTTTTGTTTTGAACGTTCATGTACTAATTCGACGGCTTCATCAATTAAATATCTCATCTCTTGGAAACGCGTACTACTACTAGCTTCTCCAATTGACAAAATCATCTTTTGACTTTCATCTAAAATAGCTGATAGTTCGTTATTATCATTATGAGCGTCTTCAATGATCTTTTGGCTTGCTGCAATTAATTGTCTTAAAGTAGACTTTTCTTTAACAATTCCTGCGTACTGTTCCGCAAGATGGGAACTAGGAGTCATATCAATTAATTCAGCTAAGTAATCCGGTCCTCCTGCATTTTCCAATTCATCATAGGACTCTAGCTGGTTCACTACTGTTACATAATCAATCACACCATTTTCACGGTTACTAATTGCGTCCATCGCATGAAAAATTAATTGGTGAGATCGTTTATAGAAATCTTGATCGGTGAGTTGTGATTGAACAACAGGTAGTTTTTTAGGATCGATTAAAATAGATCCTAAGACGGCTTGTTCAGATTCAAGACTATAAGGTACTTGATAATCTAAACGACTATTTTCCATACATTTTCACCTTTTCCTTTAAAAGTAAAAAAGATTCCCGCTCAATTAAAAGCGGGAACTTTCATTATTGTTCAACGACATGTACGCGAATTTTGGCTGGAACGTCTGAATGTAAGCTAATATCTACGTTGTGGTAGCCTAAGGAAGCTAAATTTTGTTTCATGTGCATCTTACGTCGATCCACTTTAATTTTAAACTGTTTTTGTAAAGCCTCAGCTACTTGCTTAGGTGTAACTGTTCCGAAAAGACGACCGTCTTCACCAGCTTTTGCTTTAATTTCCACAACCGTTGATTCTTTATCAAGTTCTTTTTTAATTTCTTTTGCTTGTTCAAGCTCTTCTAGTTCGCGTTCTTTATTAGCTTTTTCTTTAGCCTTTAGTTGATTTAAAGCAGCAGGGGTCGCTTCTTTAGCTAAACCATTTTTAATTAAATAGTTTTGACCGTAACCTGCTGCTACCTCAATCACATCACCTTTTTTACCTTGTTTTCTAACATCTTGTAATAAAATAACTTTCATAGTGACCTCCTTAAATTTCTTCTTGTTCTTTTAATACGTCAATGAGTGCTTGATAAGCTTCTTCAACACTAACATCACTCATTTGAGTCGCGGCGTTGGATAAATGTCCTCCACCACCTAATTTCTCCATTGTTGTTTGAACGTTAATCGTTCCTAAACTACGAGCACTAATGCCTACCGACGTGTCTGAACGGCGGTAAATAACAAATGATGCTTCCACATCTGTTAAAGACAACATTAAGTCGGCTGTTTGAGCTGCCACGATATTGTCATAAATCTCATCATCTGGTGCTACGCTGACGGCTTTCCCTTTACCTAAGTACTCTGTTTGTTCGATTAAGTCATTTCGTACTTTTATGAAGGAGAGATCTTCCTTTAGCATACGTTGAATTTGAGTCGTATCAGCGCCTCTAGATTTCAAATAGCTCGCTGCATCAAATGTACGCGATCCGGTTCTTAAAGTAAAGTTATTCGTATCAACAATAATTCCTGCTAATAATGCAGTAGCTTCAAATTTGTTTAACACGTTTGTCGTGTTACGTTCATTACTGAAAAATTCTGTCACCAGCTCTGAGGTTGATGACGCATACGGCTCAATATAAGTTAATACCGTTTGACTTGGGAACTCTTCGCTACGACGATGGTGATCAATAATTACTACATCATGGCCTTCTAATAGGTCTTGAGCTTCACTTAAAGAAGGACGATGATGGTCTACTAAAATCACTAACGTTCGGTCTGTCATAAACTCTTTTGCTTCTTCATGGGTCACAAAGTACTGAGCCCAGTTCTTTTGTACTATAGGAGAAGCCACTAAATGCATAATATCATTATTAAATTCAGCTTCATTGACAACCACTCGAGCGGGCTTTTTCATCTGTGTAACGATCTTATGAATTCCTAAAGCAGCTCCCATTGAATCCATATCTGGTATCTTATGGCCACTGATCAACACTTGATCAGCTTGTTCAATGGAGTTAAGCAGTGCTTGATAAACAAGTTTTGAACGAATACTTGTTCTTCTTTCGGAAGGATTGGTTTTTCCACCGTAAAAACGAGCTTTATCGTCTTTAGCGCGAACAACGACTTGATCTCCACCACGTCCTAAAGCTAAATCTAAGTTTAAAGAGGCTTGCTTAGCCAGTTCATCAATCGAATACTCATCACTTGAAGGATAGGCAATCCCTAAACTAATTGAAATAGGAACGTTTCTTGCGTCACTTGACTCACGAATTTGATTAATATGAATGAACTTTTCATCTTCTAGTTGTTTTAGCGTTTTTAAATTAAATAATAAAATAAAGCGTTCATCATCGATTCGTTTAATATAAATTTGACGCGCTTTGGTCCAGTTATTTAACTCTGAAATTAAGTCTGATTCATATCTAGCTGCTTGTTGATCATCCATAGATTCAATAATTTCGTTGTAGTCGTCTAGATATAAGTAACCGAACACTAATTGATCATATTTTCTTTTTTCGATAACGTCTTGTTCAATCGTAAAGTCGATTAAATAAAATGCTTGTTTTTCTGGATTATGTAATACGCGGTAGTAACGATCTTTAAAGAAGATTAAATGCCATCTTTTATCTGTAGGTATATCTAAAATATCATGAATATGTTCATCTAAGTTTGCTAGCAGTTCTCCCAATAAATTCTGCTGACCAAAGATTTGCTGTAAACTAGGGTTAACCCACTTCACACGGTACTCCTGGTCATATAGTAACACCGCAATTGGCGAACGATACAGGGAGTCTTCTTCAGCTGCCTGGACATCCTCAGTCAACTTAGAAGCTAAAGCATTAAACTCTTCCAAAAAGCCATTGACGTTAACAACAAAGATCGCTACAAAGGCGATAACTAAAATCAACATCAATAAACCTATTTGCCACTTCCAAAAGAAAGCAATCAACATAACAAGTAAGTAAAACGCTGCTAAACTATATACTTGAAAGCTAACGTTTAACGTATTGAATAAATGAAAAAATCGTTTTATATTTTTAAAAATGATGATAAATCACCTCTTTTTCTATTTCTTCTATTTTACCACAAACCCACTTCTATGTCCTAAGTTCTCTTCATTGTTTCACGTGAAACAAAACAAAAAGGATTGAAGGAATCTCCCTTCAATCCTTGAATAATTAGTCTTGTGCTACGAATGGTAATAGTGCCATAATACGAGCACGTTTTAATGATACTGTTAATGCACGTTGGTGTTTCGCACATGTTCCTGTTACACGACGTGGTAAGATTTTACCTTTATCAGAAACAAAACGTTTCAATAATTCAGTGTCTTTGTAATCAGGATGATCAATATGGTTTGCACAGAAGTAACATACGCGTCTTCTGCGACGACCTCCACGACGGAATGCCATATTCGTTTCCTCCTATCTTTTTTTAGAACGGTAAGTCATCTTCAGAAACATCTACTGTTTCTCCTTCATTTAAGAAAGGCGATGACTGACTAAAATCATTGTTAAAATCGAAATTGTTTGACGTGTTTTGATTGCTCTCAAAGTGATTATTGGAAAAATCTGGAGTAGAACTTTCAGCTGGACGTTGTTCCGTTACTGATTTTGGTTCGAGGAAGAAAAATTGTTCCACGACAACTTCTGTAACGTACACGCGTTGTCCTTGATTGTTATCATAACTTCTCGTTTGAATTCGACCTTGAACACCGATCTGAGATCCTTTACGAGTAAAGTTAGCTAAAGTTTCAGCCTGTTGTCTCCAAATAACACATTGAATAAAATCTGCTTCACGTTCACCTTGTTGGTTTTTGAAATTTCGGTTAACAGCTAGTGTAAAGTTACCTACGGCTGTACCTGAAGAAGTATAGCGTAAGTCAACATCTTTTGTTAGTCGACCGACGAGTTGGACAGAGTTCAAGACATCTTCCTCCTTCGAAGTGTTTCACGTGAAACATTATTAATCTTCTTGCTTAGTAATCATGAAACGTAAGATATCACGGCTATAGTTAGCTAAACGAGTGAACTCGTTTAAACCTTCTTCGCTCGCAGTCTCAAAAGTCATAATATGGTAAAGACCTTCTTTGTAATCTTTGATTTCATAAGCTAAGCGTCTTTTTTCCCATTCTTTTGATTCTAGATTTTCCGCTCCACTATTCGCAATAATCGCATCAAAACGTTCTACTAACGCTTTTCGATCATCTTCACCTAAGTCAGGGCGAATAATATATAGGATTTCATATTTTCTAGTTTGCATTCTACTGCACCTCCTTTTGGTCTATATGGCCACAATGTGGCAAGGAGAGTATAAAGGTATACTCACATTTAGTTATTATACGCTAAATAGCTATGGCATTCAACACCTTAATGTTTATTTAATAAAAAAACCGTACTTATTAGTTAAAGTACGGTCAAAAATCTTTATTCTTCGTCCTCTAAGACAGTTTCTTCCTCTACAGTCTCTTCTTCGTCGGTTTTAATAATTTTAACGATCGAACTGACTGCAGCACCTTCATCAATTCGAATGACTCGAACGCCTAAAGTGGCACGAGATGTTTGCGAAATAGTATCAATTTCAATTCGAATAACAACTCCGTGATCTGTCATAATGAGGAGATCTTCTTGAACAGCATCATCGCCTTTACGGTCTGTTACTACTAAACCAGCTAATTTACCGCTCTTTTGGCCGATATTAGCTGTTTTGACTCCTTTACCGCCTCGGTTTCTTGGGGCATATTCTTGGGCAGATGTACGTTTACCATACCCTTTTTCAGTAACCACTAAAACATTACTATCTTCGGTTAATACATCAGCTCCTACGACATAATCACCAGATCGAAGATTGACTCCGCGAACGCCTGTTGCTGTTCTTCCCATAACACGAACATCTTCTTCATTAAAGGTCATCGCATAACCGTCTCGTGTTCCAATAATAATGTTTTGGTGACCTTGGGTGGTCAATACTTTGATTAACTCATCATCTTCGCGCATATTAATCGCAATTAACCCGTTATTACGAATATTTTGATACTCTTCAGTTAAAGAACGCTTAACGGTTCCTTGTTGAGTAACAAAGAATAGATGCTTCTTATTACTATCGCGAGGAATCGCAATCACTTCTTTAACGTGTTCTTCTTTTTCGATATTTAGTAAGTTAACAATAGGAATCCCTCTAGCTGAACGTCCATATTCCGGAATGTCATAGCCTTTTGTTTGGTAAACTTTCCCTTTATTTGTAAAGAATAAAATATCATCATGAGTTGAAGCAACAACTAAGGAATGCAAGCTATCCTCTTCGCCCATTCCCATCCCTTTAACACCGCGACCTCCGCGATTTTGAACTTGGAATTCATCTTCTTTCATTCGCTTAATATAACCATTTGTCGTTAAAGCGATTAAGATTTCTTCTTCTTCAATTAAATCTTCGTCTTCAATGCTTAATAATTCACCGACCCGTAACTCTGTACGTCGTTCGTCATTAAAGCGTTGGTTAATATCATTTAATTCGTCTTCAATAATGTCATAGACGCGTTGTTTGCTGGCTAAAATCTCTGCTAAACGGCGAATGAGTTCAAGTAAGTTATTGTACTCTGTTTCTAGTTTCTCACGCTCTAAGCCCGTTAAACGAACCATACGCATATCTAAAATTGCTTGAGCTTGAATGTCTGTAAAGGCAAATTGCTCAATTAAACGACCTTTAGCTGTTTCACCATCTTTAGAGCTACGTAAAATATCAATAATTTCATCAATAACGTCTAGCGCTTTTAAGAGTCCTTGTAAAATATGAGCACGATCTTCTGCTCGTTTCTTTTCAAAAGCAGTACGGCGTTGAATCACTTCAACTTGATGGTCTAAATACTTTTGTAATATTTCCGTCAAGTTTAAAATCTTCGGTACGCCACCATCGATAGCTAACATATTGTAACTAAAACTTACTTGCAGTGGTGTTGATTTGTAAAGGTTATTTAAAATGACACTTGCACTTGCATCCCGTCTAACTTCAATGACAATTCGCATTCCTTCACGACCCGACTCATCCGCAACGTAAGTAATTCCGTCGACGCGTTTTTCACGAGCGAGTTCGGCAATTCGTTCCACAAGTCTTGCTTTATTTACACCGTAAGGTATTTCTGTGACAACAATTCGCTCGCGGTCACGATTAAATTGCTCTATTTCGACCCGACTACGGATAATGATGCGGCCTCTACCCGTTTGATAAGCTTGACGAATGCCTGATTTACCCATAACGATACCACCCGTTGGAAAGTCAGGACCAGGTAAGACGTCCATTAGTTCATTTAACGTAACGTCTGGATTTTTCATTAATAAAATTAACGCTTCAATAACTTCCCCTAAGTTGTGAGGGGGAATGTTAGTTGCCATCCCTACCGCAATCCCTGATGTTCCATTAACTAAAAGGTTTGGAAAACGTGCCGGTAATACAACAGGTTCTTTTTCTTCTTGTGAGTAGTTATCTTGAAAGTCAATTGTGTCTTTATTGATATCTTTTAACATCTCTAAAGCAATACGGCTCATTCGAGCTTCTGTATAACGCATTGCTGCAGCGCCGTCGCCGTCAATGGAACCAAAGTTTCCGTGACCATCAACAAGCATTTGGCGATAGCTAAAGGGTTGAGCCATACGGACCATCGCTTCATAAATCGCACTATCACCGTGAGGGTGATACTTACCCATAACGTCTCCGACAATACGGGCAGATTTTTTATATGGTTTGTCAGGAGTTACACCTAGTTCATTCATTCCATAAAGAATTCTTCGATGCACTGGCTTTAATCCATCTCTTACATCAGGTAAAGCCCTTGAGACGATGACACTCATCGCATAGTCCAAGAAGGACGTTCTCATTTCATCAGGTAGGCTTATTTTCTCATAGTTACGTGGTTCATCTACATCAAACAAGTCACTCATTTACTTCGTCCTTTCTTTTAAATATCAAGGTTTTGTACATAAACAGCATTTTCTTCAATAAATTGACGACGAGGGCTTACTTCGTCTCCCATTAGCATTTGCATTACCACATCGGCTTCTTTAGCGTCGTCGATTGATACTTGAAGAAGGCGTCTATTTTCTGGGTTCATCGTCGTCTCCCACAATTGATCATAATCCATTTCCCCTAGCCCTTTATAACGTTGTAAAGAATAGCGTGCGTCAGGGTTTTCTTCTTGCCACTCTTCTAGTTCGCGGTCAGTATCGATGTAAAACTCTTTTTGTCCTTGTTTTACTTTGTATAAAGGTGGTTGGGCAATGTAAACATAGCCAGCTTCTAACAATGGACGCATATAACGGAAAATTAACGTTAAAAGAAGGGTTCGTATATGTGCCCCGTCTACATCCGCATCCGTCATAAGAATCAGTTTATGATAACGTGCTTTACTAACGTCAAATTCTGCTCCAAAGCCAGTTCCCATAGCTGTAAATAAAGAACGAATCTCTTCGTTATTTAAAATACGATCCATCGATGCTTTTTCAACGTTTAAGATCTTCCCGCGAATTGGTAAAATCGCTTGATACATTCTTGATCGACCTTGCTTAGCAGATCCTCCCGCAGAGTCCCCCTCTACGATGAATAGTTCACATTTTTCAGGTTCTTTACTTGAACAATCTGCTAGTTTACCTGGTAAATTGGCAATTTCTAAAACGTTTTTCTTACGAGTCATTTCTCTAGCTCTACGTGCTGCCATACGAGCATTCGCTGCCAAAATTCCTTTATCTACAATAATTTTAGCGACTGATGGATTTTCCATTAAGTAAGTCTCTAGTTGGGCAGAGAATAAGCGATCTGTTACGCCTCGAACTTCAGAGTTGCCTAGTTTGGTTTTTGTTTGCCCTTCAAACTGAGGATCCGGATGTTTAATGGAAAGAACCGCTGTCAGTCCTTCTCGAACATCATCTCCCGTTAAATTATCTTCATTTTCTTTTAGAAGATTCATTTTGCGAGCATAGTCATTAATAACACGAGTTAAAGCGGCTCTAAACCCGGATTCGTGAGTTCCACCTTCATAAGTATTAATGTTATTCGCAAAAGATAACGTGTTTGTATGATAGTCGTTAGTATATTGAAGAGCTATTTCTACTTGAATCTCTTCGGGAGAAACTCCTTCTATATAAATAGGTTCTGGATGGATGGTTTCTCTGTCTTCATTTAAATACTCAACATAGCTGACAATACCACCTTCATAGTAGAAACTTTCATCTTTTTGGCGGTCTTGTCTCGAATCTTCAATCGAAATACGTACGCCACGATTTAAAAAGGCCAATTCGCGAATACGATTGCGTAAGCGGTTATATTCAAAATCAACGGTTTCGGTAAAAATTGTTGAATCAGGGATAAAGTTGACTCTAGTTCCTGTTTCTTCACTTTTACCAATAATATCTAACTCCGAAGTTGGTTTACCACGTTCATAAGCTTGACGGTAAATATTGTCATTTCGGTAAACTTCAACAGTTAACTCTTCGGATAATGCGTTAACGACTGCCGCTCCTACTCCGTGTAAACCTCCGGATACTTTATAGCTACCGCCGTCAAACTTACCTCCAGCGTGTAAAACCGTAAATACCGTCTCCACTGCTGAACGTCCCGTTTTAGCTTGAACATCTACAGGAATTCCTCGTCCATTATCAACGACAGTGATACTATTATTTTCTTCAATATATACTTCGATATGGTCGGCATATCCAGCTAACGCTTCGTCAATGGCGTTATCGACAATTTCCCACACTAAGTGGTGTAGTCCATCTGAACTTGTCGATCCAATATACATCCCTGGTCTTTTACGAACGGCTTCTAGCCCTTCTAACACTTGAATTTGATTTGCATTATAATCATTTGACAATCCTTTGTCAGCCATTCAAATGCTCCTTTCTTTTACATGTCTTTACTAACTGTTCCATCTTTTACAATATACACTTGGGCATCCTTTAAATGATTGTTTGTCATATCTTTTACAGCTGCTGTTGTCAAAAACGTTTGCGTTTTTTGTTCAATGTATTCCATTAAAATGCGCTGACGTTCGTCATCTAATTCTGATAAAACATCATCTAACAAAAGTAAAGGGTATTCATTGGTTATTTGATACATCCAATCGATTTCTGCCAATTTAATACTTAAAATAGCGGTTCGCTGTTGGCCTTGAGAGGCAAATAATTGCGCCTTTTTGTCATTAATTGAGATGTCTAATTCATCTCGGTGAGGACCCACAAGCGTATTCCCTTGTAGTTTTTCTCTTTCGTAGACTCGATTGAGTTCATTTAATAGTTGATCACGAATTGTTTGATTATTTGTATAATCTATTTGACTTGTACTACTTTTATATTCAAGCAATAAGTGGTCCCGTTGATTCGATAATTGGTAGTGAATTGGTTCTACAATCTGTTGAAGTGTTTGTATAAACTCTAACCGGTATTGAATAATAATGACTGCTTTATCAACAAGTTGTTCGGTTAATATTTCAAAATAAACAGAATCAAAACCGGAATTTTTTCCATATTGCTTTAAATAATGATTTCTTTGCCTTAAGATTTTTTGATATTGGGATAGTTCATTCAAATACACTGGATAAGATTGACCTAATTCGCTATCCATAAATTTCCGTCTTAAACTTGGCGAACCTTTAATGAGTTGTAAGTCTTCCGGCGCAAACAAAATAACATTGAGTTTTCCAACAAAATGACTTAGTTTTTGTTGTTCTAAATGGTTTACTTTGGCCACTTTTCCTTTGCGCGTTAAAATAAGTTCTAAAGGCAAATCATAATGATTCAAAGCGACATCACCTTGAATCACGGCCGCCGATTGGTCTTCTTGAATCATGTCACTGTCTTGGTTCGTTCGGTGACTTTTAGTTAGCGATAACAAAAAAATCGCCTCAAGGATATTTGTTTTACCTTGGGCATTCTCACCGGCAAAAATGGTTAGATTTTTATCAAAAGTTAAGTCTAAAGAATCATAATTTCGAAAATGTTTTAGCTGAAGTCGTTTAAGCTTCATTGTCTAATTGTCCTTTTTAATATTTAAAAGAACATTATCTTCAATAAGCTTTAATTGATCACCAGGGTAAAGTTTTTTACCTCTTCGATTTTCGAGCTCATCATTTAAATACACTGTGTGTTCACTTAAATACCATTTAGCTAAACCACCTGATGGAATAAACGATTCTCTTTTTAAAATCTGTCCTAGAGTAATAAATTCCTCTTCCAAGTACACATCAAGTTCTTCCATTTTTTCACCTTCATTCCTTCTTCTTGTCTTCTTAATTATACCCTTAAAACGCCTGCAACACAAATAAACGCCGTTTTTTTACCCTTTAGAGCATTTCGAAGTTCTTTTAAAGGAATGCTATTCAAAAACAAAAAAACAGCCTAAAAAGGCTGTTTTTTGTCTTTTAATGAGTTCGAATTGGAGTGAGTAATTGAATTAATTGGCTATGAGGAACTTCTGTTGAAAAGACAGGAACTAGCACTAAAGGTCGAACAGCTGACGTTAAACGAAGTTCAACTGTTCCTTGCGTAAAGGCCTTTAAGGCATCTTTCATATAGTCTGGGTTAAAGGAGATTTTTATCGGCTCTCCTTCAATTTTTTGAGCTTTGAGCTCTTCTTCAACATGCCCTACTTCGTTGCCTTGAACACTTAAATAAGCTGCATTGCCTTCAACATTCAATTGAATATTATTATTTTTAGCTTCATGGGCTAGTAATCCTGCTCGGTCAACGGCGTTTAAAAATTCTGGCGCATCAATCGTAATCGTGGTTGTATAGTTTTCAGGGACAAAACGAGAAGTATCCGGATAAGCTCCTTCAATTAAACGAGAATAAATCGTTAAATGATCAACGGTGAAAATAACTTGTTGATCAGAAATAGCTAAATATAAATCTTGTTCATCTTCAACAATCCGCGTTAGTTCTAATAACGTTTTTTTAGGTACGTTTAAAGCTACTGAATGATCAAAATCAGTAGGAATTTCTAAAGGGATTTGACGCAGCCCCATACGGTGACTATCCGTTGCGACAGCGGTCATTGAATGTTCATCAAACGTTAAATGAATTCCGGTTAAAACAGGACGAGTTTCTTGGTTAGAAGCAGCAAAAATAGTTTGATGAACCATCTGTTTAAAAAACATCGTTGGTAGTTTTAAGCGCTGATTCGTTTGAATATCAGGTAATAGCGGATATTGTGCACCATCCACTCCATTAATTTGAAACACTGCTTGACCTGATGTGATCGTTGCTAAAAATTGATCGTTAACTTCTATTTCTACGGTATCCGTTGGTAATTTACGAACCACTTCGTTTAATAGCCGAGTTGGTAAGACGATACTTCCTGTTCGTTCTATCTGCAAATTAAGTTTTTCGTTATCGCTTGAAAGAATACTTTCAATAGAAATATCCGTATCACTACCGATTAATGTCAATTCATGTTGGTTTAAAGCAAGTTTAATCCCTGTTAGAACAGGAATCGTTGCTTTAGAAGAAATAGCTCTGGAAACATTTGCTAATTCTTCTACAAGTCTTAGACGGTTAATTTTAAATTTCATATCCATGCTCCTTTTATATATATAGTTAATAATAAGAAATAGAAATAGTAGTAGGGGGTGTTCATAGTGTTAATAAGTCGTCTATGACGTTTTAATTCAAGGAATCTTTATGTGCATATGCTGTGTACAAAATATCGCATAACTTTCTTTTTTAAACAGACTCAAGCCGTATTGAATTTAGTGAGTAACTGATTCATTTCGTTTCTTAGTTGTTCATCTGTTTTAAGTTCTTCTTCAATTTTCTCATATCCATATAAAATCGTCGTGTGCATCCGATTACCAAAAGCTTTTCCTAATTTTGGATAAGACTCCCCCGTAAGCTCTCTGGCTAAGTACATTGCAATTTGTCTTGGGATGACAATGTCTTTAGTTCGACGTTTACTTTTAATATCTTGAGCAGTAATATCATAAAACTGCGCAACTACTTCAATAATTGTATCGATATTAATAGAAGAAGTACTTTGAGACGTCGGCTGAACAAAGGATTGCAACGCATCAGCAGTGAGTCCTACATTAATTTCTTTTCCTACCATTGCAGAATAAGCAAAGACGCGGTTAAGAGCCCCTTCTAGTTCCCTAACGTTAGAGTCCATATGGTTAGCAATATACATAAGGGAATCATTATCAATTTCAATGCCTTTATTTTTAGCCTTCTTTTGCAAAATCGCAATACGCGTTTCTTGATCAGGAGGAGTGATGTCAACAATTAATCCCCATTCGAAACGACTCACTAAGCGTTTTTCTAAATTAGCAATATCTTTAGGCTGTCGGTCGCTTGTCAGTACAATTTGTTTTTGATTATGAAACAAGTTATTAAAGGTATTGAAAAACTCTTCTTGCGTTTTGTCTTTTTCAGAGAAAAATTGAATATCGTCGATTAATAAAACATCAATGTCGCGATACATCTCTCTAAATTCTTGCTGAGCACCTTCTCTTAAACTCGTCACAAAATCATTCATAAACTCTTCACTCGTGGCATATCGAACACGGGCTAAAGGATTGGCTCGTTGAATTTCTAAACCAATCGCTTGCATTAAATGGGTTTTGCCTAGCCCTACTCCACCATAGATAAGTAAAGGAGAATAAACAATTCCTGGAGATTCTGCTACTGCATGAGCAGCAGCATGCGCCATTTCATTTCCTTTACCTACAACGAAATTATTAAATGTGTAACTAGCATTCAAATGAGTCGCCTGATCGGTTGAAGTACCTATTGCAGGCGTTTCCTCAGTATTTAAACGAGAAGGCTTTTCTGTTTGTAATGTTTGCGGAGGAAGAACAATGAAGTTAGGACTAAATTCTACCCCTAATGTTTCAAGGGTGAACTGAAGAACGTAGCCTACTAAATGTCTTTCCCAATAACTTTTAGTCAGATCATTAGGGACTGAGATGGTAATTTTTTGATTACCTAGCCGATGAACTTGTGAACTGGCTACCCAAGTTTCGTAAGACTCGTTGGAAAGGATCGTTTTTAAAAAGCTTGATAATTGTTCCCAAAGAGCATATTTTTCATCCACACACGTCACCTCAATCATAAAAAATAATTCTTCTTAATCATATCATAATTAGAGTTATGCACAACTAAAATTACTAATATAAACTCTAAACATATAAACATCCAGTTTATAAACATGTCAATAAAACGGTGTGCATTAATAACGATAAAAACAAGTTACGACTTATCTGTTCATAACTTTCCATTAATTATATCACTGTTACAATAGCGTTTAGAACACTTATGAACAGTTATCCTGTGTATAAGTTGTTGATTTATTTACAGATGTTTAAATGTTAATAAGTTAACACTTTTCTTGTTAATAATTTTTCCGTCAAAAAAACTATTGACACCTAAATAAAATGTTGTGCATGAATTGTTCATAAGTTAAGAAGAAACAAACGAGGATATGAAGAAGCTGTGTAGAAGAATGTCTGAAAAATGTAAGGGTATCATACATATGTGACACAAAAACATAAAAAAAAGAGGAGCTTCTGGTACACTATATCTAGACAAAATAAAAACCATAGTGTGAAAGGAAGCTCCCCATGAAGTCAATTATAACAGAAGAAATGCGATATAGGCAAAAAGTTGTTGAGTATGCGGAAAAATATAATAATAACGCCAAAGCAGCCCGTCGTTATGGCACAAGCCGTCAAAACGTCCAACGTTGGCGCAAGCGTTACGATAAGACGTGGGATAGCTTACGTAACAAAAGTCGCCGTCCTCACAGTCATCCAAACCAACATACTCAAGAAGAACTTCAACTGATTCAGAAAAAATACCGTCGATTTAAG
>NZ_FNEL01000020.1 GCF_900100125.1 Dolosicoccus paucivorans
AGAAATTAGGCTATTTAAGTCCTGTCGAATACAGACAACAACAATTACTTTTAAGTGCCTAAACATGTCGTAAATCACCTAACCTCAATGGTTTCACAAACCATCCAGACTTATCAAGAGCCGCTTCGCTCTTTCTCTTGACAAGCCTGGATGTCTGATGAGATGTTTTGGTTAGGTCAATTAGCAGCTCCTCTGTTCTTGCGAAATTGGTCACCTTGAAGCAACTTAAGTTTTATATCTTTATTGAATCTTTCAGAAACACAAAAAAGAGCTACCCATTATTGGGGTAACTCTTCATAAAATCTAGTCTAACTTTTTGGGGTCACTATATATGCTTAGCCGTTCAAAGCCTTTTTGTTATCCATGAAATCCATTCCAGTAAGCTAAAAACTCTTCTTCTTCTGGGGTAGATTCGCGGTTTAAGATATCATTTCGATAAGGGTAGCGACCAAATTCGTCGATCAATTCTTTATGTTTTAATTCAAAGGAGACAATTTGATCGTTTGTATACTTTTTGAATAAATCTAAAGCGTGGGTGTGAATCGCTGCTGACTCGGAGTGCATCCAAGGCATGAGAGCGAATTGTTTTTGTCGTTCGTCAAATTGTTGAAACTCGTCTAAAGCAATCAGTTCTTGAGATAAAACGAGAGCCATTTGATCTTGAGTAAAAGAACGCGCGTCGTCTCGCCAAAGATTGCGAGAAAATTGATCTAAGACGATAATTTCTGCCAGACGACCTAAAGCAGTATTTCGCCAAGAAAATAGAGAGCCTTGACTAGCAGCTTGCCATAAATCAAAGAAACGCTCGTAAATTTCTTGATCGAAGTGAGGGTCGACTTGAAATAGTTTTTCTTCATTTTCTTGAGCGAACCAAAAATCTAATACATCTTGAGCTTGAGGGTGAATTGTCATACTAGACCTCTCCTTTTTAATATAATATAGCACGTTTTAAGAATTGATCAAAATAAATCAGACTTTAGACTAATGTGTTTAGTCGGTCAAAGGGTTAGAATAAGAGTTAGATGGGGATTGTGCTATAATTAAAGTACGATTTAAAACGCAAAGAAGGAGAATGATTATGTATCCAATGTATTATTCAATAGACTCTACTTATTTATTAGTCCTTATTGGGATGGCGATTGCCATGTGGGCCCAATTTAAAGTTACAAGTACGTTTAATCGTTATAAGGATGTACCGACTGAGCGGGGATTAACGGGTCACCAAGCTGCCCAAGCCATTTTAGAAGCTAACCATATATATGATGTCACAGTAGAACATGTACCGGGGCATTTAACGGACCACTATGATCCGACAAATAAAGTGTTACGTTTATCTGATGCGACCGACCGATCGACCTCTATTTCTGCTGTGGCAGTGGCAGCTCACGAGTGCGGTCACGCCGTACAACATGCTAAAGGTTATGCACCGCTTAAATTAAGAAGTGCCTTAGTGCCGGTCACTCGTTTTGGCTCTGCGATTGCGATGCCATTAATTTTAGTGGGATTACTTTTAAACTTTGCCGGACTAATTAAAATAGGAATTATTGCCTTTTCTGCTGTTTTAGTTTTCCAATTAGTAACATTACCTGTTGAATTTGATGCGAGTCGTCGAGCGATTGCGGTACTAGGTCAAACAGGATTATTGTTACCTGCTGAAATCGGTCCAGCTAAAAAAGTATTAGGCGCAGCTGCTTTAACTTATGTGGCTGCTGCAATTAGTAGTGGACTTCAATTACTACGCTTTATTATGCTAACTAATCGACGTCGTTAAAGACTAAAAAGGAGTGTGTTTGAATGAGCATTTGGAACAAATTAATTTCAAAACGAGTGGATAAAGGATTAGCCGACGATCTACTCAAAAAGACTCAACAAGAAGTCGATAAAATGCCACCGACAAACATTATCGTTGCTGGTAAAACAGGAAGTGGAAAAAGTACCTTAATCAACGCACTCTTTCGTGAAAAAATTGCCGAAACAGGCGTAGGTGCTCCAGTCACTCAGCATATTGAAAAAATTACTAAAAAGGGTATGCCGATCACTTTATACGATACAAAAGGATTAGAGCTCACTTCTAAAGCGCAACACGAAGTGTTAACAAGCATTTCGGATTTAATTAAGGATAATAAAGGAACAAAAGATGCGATCCATTTAGTTTATTATACTCTGAATGCGAATATGCGTCGTATTGAGCCTTATGAAGAAGAACTTATTAGCGCGATCGCTAAACAAGTGCCAGTTATTTTAGTATTAACACAAGCCATCGGGCAAGAGTATTATCATTTTGAAGAATATTTACAAAAGCAAAACCTTCCGATTAAAGCCATTGTTCCGGTTTTAGCTAAACCTTATGTTTTAAGTGAAGAAAATGTCATTCCAGCCTTTGGCTTGCAAGGTTTAATTGATATTACGATGGCAGTTTTACCTCAAGAAGCTCATGCGTCTTTTATCAACGCCCAACAAGTCGATTTAGAAAGAAAAGTAACAAGCGCAAGAAGTTGGGCTAAAAAGTATATCACCACAGCCTTTGGTGTTGGGTTTACTCCCATTCCTGTAGCTGATGCAGCAGTGCTTGTTCCAATGCAAATCGGAATGCTTGCTCATATTACATCGATCTTTGGACTAGGCTTGGATAAAGCACAAATCGTCAGCCTCTTAGCAGGGATTGGTGGAACGAGTGGGGCAACAATGTTAGGTAAATATATTGTTTCTTCCGCTTTTAAATTCTTTCCTGGAATTGGTTCAGTAGCAGGCGGGGCCATTAGTGGCATTACTGCAGGATCGTTAACGATTGCGTTAGCTTACAGTTATATCGAAGTGTTAAAACAACTAGCACGTGCCGAGATGATGGGGCGCAATATTCCTTTAGCGGAACTTCAAACATTAATGAACAAGAACTTTTCTGATCAATTAAAAGAAGTAAATAAATTTTTACCAGAAAAAGTAAAAAAAGAAGTTTTGCCTGAATGGCTAAATAGTTTTTTAAAGTAAGGAAGAAAGAATGAAGAAAAGATGGATCATTAGTTTTTTAACAGCATTCATTACATTTCCTATTATGTTCCCTACGAAAAAAGCGTCAGGAAAGAAAAAGATGCTACAGAGATGATGAAAGTCATCTCTTTTTTATTGATTAAAATTATATATTGATTAAAAAGTTAAAAAATGATATGATAATATCAATAATATGAAAGAGTGATAAGAAATGAGTATAATTAAGAAGAGAAATATCATCATATGTTTACTAGCGTTACTAATTTTACCTATTTTCTTTTCAGGATCAGTAGTTTACGCTGAAGAAAAGGTATTAAATCTAGCGACCGCTTCTGAACCACCTACAGTTGACCCAGCACTAGCGACAGATACTACTTCTGGTTCTGTCATTGATAATGTGTTTGAGACGTTAACAAAAGTGAATAAAGAGGGAGAAATTATTCCTGGAGCAGCTGCGTCTTGGGAAGTTTCTGAAGATGGGACAACGTATACATTCCATTTACAACCAGAAGGAAAGTGGTCCAATGGTGAACCAGTTACTGCCAAAGATTTTGAATATTCTTGGAAACGATTACTCAATCCAGATACAGGTTCTCAGCGAGGAAACTTGTATTATGTCATTAAAGGAGCTAAGGCTTACCATGAAGAAGATGGTTCTCTAGAAGAAGTTGGCATTAAAGCGGTGGATGATCATACTTTAGAAATCACTTTAGTAGCACCGGCAGCTTACTTTTTAGAACAAGTAAGTCACTACGCTTTTGCGCCAGTCTATCAATCAGCCGTCGAAGGAAACGATGCTTGGGCTGCAGAAGCGGGAGAGGACTTCGTGACTAATGGTCCTTTTGTTTTAAGCGAATGGAACCACCAAGCAGATTATACATTAACTCCTAACGAACATTATTGGGACCGAGACAAAGTGAAGTTAGACAAAGTCAATGTGCAAATTGTTGAATCTGAAACAACAGCTAACACAGCATTCCAAGCAGGCGATTTTGATTATATAGGCGCTCCTTATTCGACAGTAGCAACGGATTTTATTCAACTATATAAGAACCAAGATCAGTTAAATGTTGAACCTATCTCAAGTATTTATTGGTATAAAGTTAATACGACAGATCCCATTATGCAAAATGTTAATATTCGTAAAGCTCTAGCTAGTGCAATTGACCGCAAGCAACTAGTCGAACAAGTCACTAAAGGAGAGCAAGAACCGGCGACGGGGATCGTTCCATCCACAGTGAAAGGATTTGAAGAACCAAGAGATTACTTCAAAGACAATGATCCAGAAGCGGCTAAAGAGTTTTTACAAAAAGGGTTAGAAGAATTAGACATGAAGTCGCCAGAAGAGTTGACAATTGCTTTATCCATTAATACAAGTGAAGATCATTCGGCGATTGCTCAGTTTATTCAACAAGAATGGACTGATGTATTAGGTGTGAATGTCACGATCGATAACTCAGAATGGCAAGTTTATTTAGATAAAGTAAATATATTAGACTACCAAGTAGCACGTCTAGGTTGGGCAGGAGATTATAATGATGCCTTTAACTTTTTAGATATGTATCGTACAAAAGACACACCAAATAACCAAACAGGTTGGGGTAATGATGAATTTACTCGTCTCATGGAAGAAGCTTCTGCTGAATTGGATGAAGATAAGAGAACTCAACTTCTTCTAGATGCTGAAGCTGTGATGATGAACGACATGCCTGTTATTCCGATTTACTACTACACACATTTATCGGTTCAACAACCTCGTGTTAAAAATATCGGACCCGATAAAGTTGGACGAATTAACTTAAAAGAAGTAACCGTTGAAGATTAATGGAGGCATAAATGAAAGACGAATCCATTCAATTAGTGAAAGAACTGTCCCAGTTGCCAGGGATTGCTGGCGATGAAGGACAAGTTCATCATTATATAAAAGAGATTTTAGAAGAATATAGCGATGAAGTAGTTATTTCAGGGTTAGGATCAGCATTTGGTGTAAAATATGCAAAAGATAAAAAAGCACCTCGCGTAATGATTGCTGGTCATATGGATGAAATAGGCTTTATGATCAAAGAAATTCGCGATAACGGAACCTTTTACGCCGTTCCGATCGGTGGATGGAATCCTTATTCAGTTTCGTCTCAGCGCTACACTTTAGTCAGCCATAAAGGAGACTTTCCTTGTGTTTCATCGTCTATTCCGCCCCATTTAATGAGTGAGCAAGGCACTTTTAATGTCGAAAACTTAATTTTTGATGCGGGATTTGAATCAAAGGACGAAGCTTGGGCTTACGGTGTAAGGCCCGGAGATTCGATTGTTCCTGACAGTTCATTCATAAAGGCAGCAAATAAAAAAGCGTTGATCTCCAAAGCGTTTGATAACCGCGTCGGGTGTGCATTAGCTTTAGACACATTAAAGCAAGTAGCAGATGAAGCCCTAGACGTTACACTCATTGCCGGTGCTTCTACGCAAGAAGAAGTCGGAACAAGAGGAATTATCGGTTCGATTAATCAGTTAAAACCTGATTTATTTATCGCCTTAGAATGTTCCCCGGTAAATGACTTTATCAATGAGGAGGGTCAAGGGCAACAAGGTGGAGGTTTTTTACTGCGAGTTCATGATCCTGGAATGATTTCTCATAAGAAATTACGTCAATTTATTTTTCAGCTAGCTGAAGAAAAAGAAGTACCTCATCAATACTTCTTCGCGACAGGCGGAACAGATGCTAGACAAGCTCAATTACTTCAAGAAGGTATTCCAAGTACCTGTCTAGCTGTTCCAGGTCGCTATATTCATAGCCACCAATCGTTAATTAGAACAAGGGATTATCAGTCGGTGTTAGATATTCTTGTTCACATAGTAAAAGAGCTGAATAAGGAACGTGTAGAAGAAATAAAAACGATGTAATATAAATCTCTCAGTCCAAAGGACTGGGAGATTTTTAATTTAAATTTTATTTTTTGATTAATAAAATAAATATTTTCTTCAATGAATGTACAATTCACTACTTTTGTCACTCTCATTCGTATGACATTTCTATTAGATTAGTCTAAGAAACCATCCCTTATTTAATTTAGTTATTGACAACAAAAGTTTAAAGTTGTAGAATCCACAACTAGAGTCAGTTTAGAATGATTGTTGATTACATTTGAAAAGAAACTTATAAGAAGGAGCTTACATGATGAAGAAATTATTTCGAGTAGCGCTAGCCTTAGTTTTAACAGTAAGTGTACTAGCAAGTTTAATCCAACCAGAAGTTAAGGCAGAAAGCAAAATGCAAGTGACGACTACTTTTTATCCTGTATACTTTTTAGCTTCTGAAATTGCGGGTGATCATGCGGAAGTTAATATGTTAATTCAAGGTGGACAAGACGCCCATGACTATGAAGCAAGTGCTAAAGACGTAGCTATGATTCAAAATTCAGATTTATTTATTTATCAAGACGATGAAATGGAGCACTTTGTCCCAGCTGTCCTGAACTCTTTAGATAGCGACCACGTTAAAGTAATTAAAGCAACTGAAGGCTTAGAGTTATTACGTGGTGACGATCATGATCATGATCATGACCATGAAGACGACCATGATCACCATCACGAATATGATCCCCACACATGGTTAGATCCTATCTTTTACTCCCAACAAGCTGAAAATGTGGCTAACGCTTTAAGTAAAGCTGATCCAGACAATGAAACTGAGTATATGGCTCGCAAAGAAGAATTGGTTAAACGCTTAGAAGAATTACATCAAAAGTTTGAAAGTGAATTAGAACGCCGTCAAGATCGTACTTTTGTTGTCCAACACGCAGCTTTTGGTTATTTAGCCCACGCTTATAACTTAGAACAAGAAGCTATTACAGGTATTTTTACTACACAAGAACCAAGTGCTGCATCGATTGCGAAAGTCCAAGATTTTGTGAAAGAACATAATATTAAAACAATCTATGTTGAGCCGACGTTAAATGACGCTACTGCTAAAACTGTCGCAGATGCAACCGGCGCACAGTTACTTCCTTTAAGAACCCTTGAATCTTTATCAAAAGAAGATGAAGAAGCAGGAAAAGACTATTTTGATCTAATGGAAGAAAATTTACAATCATTAATGAATAATTAAAATTATACGTTAAGCGAGCAAGTTGCTATAATAGAAGTAACTTGTTCGTTTTATTTATATGCAAAGGAGGATATTATGGCATTGATTGAAGTACAAGATTTGTCCTTTTATTATGATGAAGAAAAAGTTCTTAATGATGTAAATTTCCAGCTAGATGCCGGTGAGTTTGTTATTTTAACCGGAGAAAACGGAGCAGCCAAGTCGACTTTAATAAAAAGCGTGCTGGGTTTATTAAAACCAGCCACGGGAAAAGTTCATATTGCAAAAACCAACAAAGACGGCGAAAAACTAACGATTGGCTATGTTCCTCAAAACGTTGCCTCATTTAATGCAGGTTTTCCAAGTACTGTCCAGCGACTAGTAGAAAGCGGACGATATCCTAAAGGGCGTTGGTTTAAACCACTAACAGCGATTGACTATGAACACGTAGACCGAGCTCTTAAATCAGTCGGGATGGAAAAACAACGTCACAAACGAGTGGGAGATTTATCAGGAGGGCAAAAACAACGTATTAGTCTGGCCCGTGTTTTTGCGATGGATCCAGATATTTTAATTTTAGATGAACCAACAACAGGAATGGATATCCAATCTCGCAAAAATTTTTATAAATTATTAAATCATAGCGCTAAACATCACGGCAAAGCCATTTTAATGATCACTCATGCTGATGATGAAATTGAAGGGCTGTATGACCGTGAGATTCGCTTAATTAGACAGGAGGGCACACCATGGAGATGTTTCAGTATGACTTCATTCAACGAGCCTTCATCGCCGGAACAGCCGTCGCACTAATTACGCCGATTTTAGGTTTACTACTTATTTTAAGGCGCCAATCTTTACTATCAGACACCTTATCTCATATTTCTTTAGCAGGAGTAGCGTTAGGTTTACTACTTCAATGGAACCCTACTTACACGACTCTTTTAGTAGTTGTGGTTGCATCTGTATTGATTGAGTATTTAAGGACGGTTTACCAACATTACTCTGAAGTGTCCATTGCGATGATGATGGCGGGAGGAATGGCAGTAGCTTTAGTGTTAATGAACTTGAGTCGGAACGCTTCAGCTATAAAAATTGATCAGTTTTTATTTGGTTCGATTGTTTTAATCTCTTCTCATGAAGTAAAACTATTAATCACTTTGGCTGTAGCCGTTGTTTTACTTTATGTTATTTTCAGAAAACCTCTTTATGTGATGAGTTTTGATGAAGCGACTGCTCATACAGCCGGACTTCCTATTAAATTAATGTCGATCTTATTTTCTGTAATAACGGGAGTGGCGATTAGCATTATGATGCCGATCGTCGGTGCTTTATTAGTATCAGCTCTCATCGTTATACCAGCAGCTACTGCAATAAAAGTTTCAAAGAACTTCACCCAAGCAATTATTATTGGTATTATAATCAATGTTATTGGAATTTATACAGGACTGACTGCCTCTTATCATTGGGATACTCCTCCCGGAGCTTCAATCACTTTAGGCTTTTTAATTTTATTTTTATTGGTTACATTTTACGACACCATGTCTAAACGAATGAAACGAGAAAAGTATAAAGAAACTCCTGAAGTGCATAAGCCTTTAGATCATAAAATGTATAAATGAAAATAGTTAAAAAGATATTGGAAAAAATTATAAAAACTGTATAATTAATTCAAACAATTATCAGGAGGTAGAATGTAAGTGAAAGATGGAAGGACAAATTCCACAAATTTAAAAGCGAGTATTCAAAAGTTAGGGAGCAACTTAAGTGGAATGGTGATGCCAAACATCGGAGCATTTATTGCGTGGGGCGTTATTACGGCTCTATTTATTCCTGATGGATGGTTACCTAACGAAGAATTCGCATCAATGGTTGACCCAATGATTACTTATTTACTGCCATTATTGATTGGTTATACAGGTGGTAATGTTGTTTATGGCCAACGCGGGGCTGTTGTCGGTGCGATTGCGACAATGGGAGCCATTGTCGGAACAGATGTACCGATGTTTATTGGTGGTATGATCATGGGGCCACTTGGTGGATGGGTTATTAAGAAATTTGATGAACTCTTCCAAGATAAAGTGCGCTCTGGATTAGAAATGTTAGTTAATAACTTTTCTAGTGGTCTATTAGGGTTTGCATTATCTTTAATTGCATTTAAAGTGGTCGGGCCTGTGGTAGCTGGATTGACAGGTGCCATGGCAACTGGAGTGGAAGCGATTGTGCGTGCTCATTTATTACCGTTAGCAAACGTTTTAATTGAGCCAGCAAAAGTATTGTTCTTAAACAACGCCCTCAACCACGGTATTTTCACTCCGTTAGGGGCGGATCAAGTTGATTCTTTGGGTAAATCTGTTTTATTCCTATTAGAAGCTAACCCTGGACCAGGTTTAGGAGTTTTGTTAGCTTTTCTATTCTTTGGAAAAGGATCAGCCAAAGCATCGTCAGCAGGTGCTGCGTTTATTCATTTCATTGGAGGTATCCATGAGATTTACTTCCCATACGTAATGATGAAACCATTAATGTTCTTAGCAGTCATTGCTGGTGGGGTGTCCGGAACACTGATGTTCCAAATGTTAGGTGCTGGGTTACGTGGACCAGCCTCTCCAGGATCGATTATTGCGATTTTAGGTATGACTCCACGGGGTGGCTATGTACCTGTTTTAGCAGGGGTTATTGTTAGTACCATTGTATCCTTTGTTATTGGAGCTCTTATCTTAAGAATGGATCGTTCTGATGAAGATAACTTTGAAGAACAAGTAGCAGCGACAAAATCTGCAAAACAAGCATCTAAAGGGCAAAGTGTAGCTCCTTCAATTGAACGGGTTATTTTCGTCTACGGTAACAATAAAGGGTCAACTGGTATGGGTGCATCTACTTTAAGAAACAAATTTAAACGTCAAGATGTCAGCATTCCAGTGGTATATGAATCAGTTAAAACAGTTTCAGCTAATCCAACGGATCTATACATTATTCATGATGAAACTTTTGAAAATGTATCAAACTTACCAAAAGAGCAAGTGATCAGTGTGGCGTCATTCTTAGACGAAGATCAATATGACCGCGTTATTGAGCGTTTAGAAGGGGTATCTGAAACGACAGGTGCCGCAGCTGATTCATCCATCGAAGTGGCTTCAGGTGACTTCAGCGGCGTAGAGCGTATTATTTTCGCATGTGATGCTGGAATGGGATCTAGTGCGATGGGAGCATCTTTATTACGTAAGAAAGTTAAAGAAGCTGGCTTAGATTTACCAGTGACAAACTCAGCAATCAATAATTTAACTGATGACGCAAGCACACTCGTCATTACACAAGAAGAATTAACACAACGTGCTAAACAAAAAGCACCTTCTTCAACTCACGTATCAGTCGAAAACTTCTTAGAAAACTCTCAATACGATCGTTTAATTGAGCAGTTAAAAGCCTAGTTAAACTGTAAAAGAAAGGAGATATTCATGAAGTTACAACCTGAATTAATTTTATTAGACCAAACCTTTGACAACAAATGGGATGCGATTCGTACAGCAGGTCAACTACTTGTTGACGCAGGATCAGTAGATGAGGATTATTTAGATAGTATGGCAGACCGTGAAGTTGTCTTAACCACTCATATGGGTAACTTTATTGCGATTCCTCACGGAACAGATGAAGGGAAAGAGCACGTCAAGAAAACAGCAATTTCTGTGGTTCAAATTCCTTTTGGCGTCGATTTTAACGAAAACCCAGATGAAGAAGAGCAAATGGCAATGGTGGTCTTTGGTCTTGCAGGCGTTGGTGACGAACACTTAGACGTTTTATCTAAAATTGCGGTGTTTTGTTCTGACGTAGACAACGTCGCTTTACTAGCAAACGCAACAGACAAACAAGAGATTATTAGACTTCTTGAGGAGGTAGAATCATAATGAAAGCAGTCCATTTTGGGGCAGGAAATATTGGACGTGGATTTATCGGTGAAGTGTTAGCAGATAACGGATTCCAAGTGACTTTTGTTGACGTTAACGAAGAAGTGATCGACGAATTAAATCGTCGTCATGCTTATAAGATTGGCTTTGCCGATGGAAGCGGAAAAGAAAAAGAAATCCAAAATGTTTCAGGAATTAATAGCCGTGAAGATATGGATGCAGTTGTCCACGCGGTAGCTGAAGCAGATATTGTAACGACCGCTTTAGGTCCTAACGTTTTACCATTTATTGCCGAATCGATCGCTAAAGGTTTACAAGAGCGCAAACAAAAAGGTGTTCAACAACCTTTAGATGTGATTGCTTGTGAGAATATGATTGGTGGCTCAAGCTTTCTTAAAGAGAAAGTATTGAAATACTTACCAGAAGAAGATAAAGACTATGTTGCGGAGTACGTTGGCTTTCCTAATGCTGCCGTTGACCGTATTGTTCCTCAACAACAACATGAAGACCCATTATATGTTATGGTAGAACCATTTAAAGAGTGGGTCATCGAGCGTAAAGACTTAAAAGCAACGAACATCGACTTAGAAGGCGTTAAATATGTTGAAGATTTAACACCGTTTATCGAACGTAAGTTATTTACAGTCAATACAGGTCACGCTACAACAGCTTACACAGGAAGTCATTATGGTCATAAGACTGTTGATGAGGCGTTAGAAGATGAGCGCGTATTAGACCAAGTTAAACGTGTATTAGCTGAAACAGGTAGTCTACTTAAAGCAAAATGGGACTTTGATACTCAAGAGTTAGAAGACTACGCTAATAAAACTGTTGAGCGTTTCCAAAACCCTCATATTTCAGATGATTTAGCTCGTGTTGCTCGTACACCAATTCGTAAATTAGGTTACGAAGAACGTTTCATTCGTCCAATTCGCGAATTAAAAGAGGCTGGCTTATCTTACGGTGCTTTATTAGATACCGTGGGCTTAATCTTTAACTACGAAGATCCAGCGGATGAACAAAGTGTTCAACTTCAAGAAATGAGAAAATCAAGCGACTTACACGATGTGGTAACTGAAGTTACTGGATTAAATGATGAAGAATTAATTTCTGAAATCATTTCTAAAGTCGACTAAGTCATTAAGCTCTATCAATGCTAAATATTGGTAGAGCTTTTTTGCGTTGAAAATAAAGAATTGTCTAGCTATACAATAGAGTTAGAGTTCTATATAATAAAAGTGATTAATCTATCAAAAAAGGAGCTATTGCATGAAAAAGCGATCTGCAATTATTTTAGCTGCCGGTAAAGGCACTCGAATGAAATCACAATTATATAAAGTCCTTCATTCTATTGCTGGACTTTCCATGGTAGAGCATGTGTTTCGCGCAGTAAAAGGTAGTGGCGTTTCTAAAGTCGTTACTGTTACTGGACACGGAGCCCAAGCAGTCAAAGAAGTTTTAGGACAACGTAGCGAGTATGTTTATCAAGAAGAACAATTAGGAACCGGGCACGCGGTTAGACAAGCCGAAGAAGCTTTAAAAGATGAAGAAGGTCATACCCTTGTTATTTGTGGAGATACCCCTCTTTTAACAGAACAAACGTTAGAAGAATTATTCAATTACCACGAAGCGACGAATGCTAAAGCGACTATCTTAACTGCCGTCGTAGATAATCCAACGAACTATGGTCGTGTGGTACGTAACGACAAAGATGAAGTGGCTTATATTGTTGAAGAAAAGGATGCCTCTGCTGAAGAAAAAGCAGTTCAAGAAATTAATACAGGAACTTATGTTTTTGATAATAAAACACTTTTTGAAGCGTTAAGTCAAATTACTAATGACAATGCGCAAGGTGAGTATTACTTAACCGATGTCATTGAAATTATTACTAATCAAAAGGAAATAGTCGGCGGGTACGTTTTACCAAATGAAGAGGAAGCTTTAGGGGTCAACGACCGAGTGGCTCTTTCTAAAGCAACCAAACTCATGCAACAACGCATTAACGAAACTCACATGTTAAATGGAGTAACGATGATCGATCCAGACAGTATTTATATTGGAGCGGATGTAACGATTGAACCCGACGTTACTTTAGAACCGGGCGTCATTTTAAAAGGTGAAACGACCATTCAAACGGGAAGTATTATCGGCTCTCATAGCGAAATTATCGATAGCACCATTAAATCGAATACTTATATTCGTCAATCAGTGATCAATCAATCCATTGTGGATGAAAGGGTCACCATTGGTCCTTTTGCTCATTTAAGACCGGATACTCATTTAAAAGCCGATGTGCATGTTGGTAACTTTGTTGAAGTTAAAAATAGTGTCGTAGGCGAAAAGACGCGAATTGGTCACTTATCTTATATTGGAGACGTAGATATGGGGTCAGACGTTAACGTAGGCGCAGGAACAGTATTTGTTAACTATGACGGGAAGCGTAAGTTTAGAAGTATTGTAGGAAATCGCTCATTTATTGGTTGCGATTCCCAAATTATCTCACCTGTTACGATCGAAGACGAAACAGTGATTGGTGCAGGAACGACAGTAACGAAAGATGTACCTACAAAATCTTTAGCGATTTCTAGAATAAACCAAAAAAACATTGAAAATTATTGGGAAAAATTTAATAATAAGTAGAGAAGGTAATCAACAAAAAGATGGAGGAACATAAATTGACAGAATTATGTGAGACGGAACATAAATTACGTTTATTTTCTTTAAACTCAAACAAACCGTTAGCGGAAAAAGTAGCAAGTGAGTTAGGTTTAGAATTAGGCAGTTTAAAAATTGCCCATTTTTCGGATGGAGAAATTATTGTCAATATTGAAGAAAGTATTCGTGGGGACCATGTATATGTGCTTCAATCAACATCTTACCCAGTAAGTGACAACTTAATGGAGTTATTAATTATGATTGATGCATTACGTCGCGCAAGTGCTAAGACAGTTAACGTGGTCATGCCATATTATGGCTACGCAAGACAAGACCGTAAAGCACGTCCTCGTGAGCCTATTACTGCTAAATTAGTAGCTAATATGTTACAAGGCGCTGGAGCGGACCGCGTCTTAGCGTTAGACTTACACGCACCACAAATTCAAGGGTTCTTTGATATTCCAGTGGACCACTTAATGGGAGCGCCTTTACTAGCAAACTACTTTATCGAAAATAATTTATATGGAGAAGACGTCGTTGTTGTCTCGCCAGACCACGGTGGCGTAACGCGTGCGCGTTCATTAGCAGAGTTTTTAAAAGCACCGATTGCGATTATCGACAAACGCCGTCCAAAAGCTAACGTAGCCGAAGTGATGAGCATTGTTGGTGAAGTTGAAGGTAAGATTTGTATTATGATTGACGATATGATCGATACAGCAGGAACCATTGTTCAAGGAGCTCAAGCGTTAAAAGACCGCGGAGCTAAAGAAGTATATGCTTGTTGTACTCACGCTATTTTCTCTGGGCCGGCTAAAGACCGCTTAGAAAATTCAGCGATTAAAAAGGTCATCGTCACAGACTCTATTCAATTATCCGAAGATAGAATTCCAAATAATATGGAATCCGTCTCTATTTCAAAACTATTAGCAGAAGCGATTAGCCGTATTTATTCTGATCGTGCTGTCAGTCCATTATTCGTCGAAAAATTTGATGTTGAATAATCCATTGAACCCACTAAATCATTTGGTTTGGTGGGTTTTTTTCTTCAAAAAATGAAGATGAATTGGCTAAGGTTTTGTGATAAGATGAGAGAAGCTTTCAATATATTTGAACAGAAAGGAAGAATCCAATGAATCATCGTTCAGAATGGAATGGTGCTCTTCGAGTCGCAGTAACCCTTGTTGCTATTATGGTTACTTTAGTTTGTATTTACTTATCGTTTTACTTAAAATTTGCAGGCGCAATTCCTCAACGTAATTTAGCAGCCTTTACTCATAGTTGGCCATGGATTGTGGTCGGCTTTATTGTCATTAATATGTTGTTTGGCACTTATGTGTTTTACAACAAAACATTAATGGATTTATTTTATTTATCTTTACTCAGTCAATTAGCGTTAAACGTCTACATTATGGCGCTGACCTTTGCTGGCCGTTGGCTGTCTTTTCCCCGTTCAGTATTATTTATTAATTTACTAATCGGAACAATTGGCTTATTTGCTTGGAATGGCTTTGTTTATTGGGCCTATCACAAAATAAGCGGCAAGAAAAAAGTGATGGTTGTTGGTGAAGAGTCTAGAGTCCTTGAAGCGGTTAAAAACTTTGAGTTAATGAACAACCGTCGCCATGAAGTCAGTCACGTAGTGCTTTCTAATTATTACTACAATGTGCGCGATCTATCTGACGAAGTTGATATTGTCTACTTAGCAGGGAATGTCGAAGAAAGCGAACGCATTCGTATTTACGATTACTTAATGAAATTAAATAAGAAGTTATTCATTAGTACGACCTTTGAGAATTTAATGATGGTTAACCCTAACATTATGAACTTTGAAGATGAGAGTATCATTGAAGTCTCTCCCTTTAAAATACCCCCTGAACAAGGATTATTAAAACGTCTAATGGACATCATCGTCTCATTAATTTTAATCGTGATTACGTCACCTATTATGCTAGTGACGGCCATTGCGATTCGTTTAGATTCACCTGGGCCGGCTTTATATAAACAAGAGCGCGTCACAAAAAACCATCGCACCTTTAATATTTTAAAGTTTCGTTCAATGGTCCAAACCGCTGAATTAGAATCCGGACCCGTTTTAGCAAAAAGTAATGACGCAAGAGTAACTAAAGTGGGGAAATTTATTCGCAGTACACGAATTGATGAGCTCCCACAATTAATTAACGTCTTAAAAGGCGACATGTCTTTAGTAGGACCACGTCCGGAAAGACCGCACTTTGTGGAGCAGTTTGAAGAGTTAAACCCTTATTACCGCTTAAGACATCATGTAAGAGCAGGTATTACAGGCTACGCCCAAGTGTATGGTAAATATACAACAGACTTTAACAGTAAGTTAAACTTTGATTTGTTGTACATTAAGGACTATTCTTTAGCCTTTGATTTCCGTTTACTTTTCCAAACTATCAAAATTTTATTCGATAAAGTTAGCGCTCGCGGTCTTGATAGTGATCAGCTGCCGATTTTAGACTGGCAAGACTTTTCAGACCACATTAAAATCATTCGCTAACGATTTAAAGCTTGAGGCTCATGGAGGTCTCAAGCTTTTTTTTAATGGGTTATGGATGAAAGAGCTTAAGGATGCGTGTTATAATAAAGAAAGAAGAAAAGGAGAAGGTGATAATATGAAACGATTCAAACAATTAATGTCGTCACTTTTAGCTTTATGGATGGTGTGCTCTATGTTGCTGCCGGCTGGGTTGGCCCAAGAAGCAACTGAAGTGACAGAATTGTGGCATGAGATTCAAGAAGCGAATAAAGCCATTTATTCAATGCGGATTGATGGGAACCTTCATATGGAAGCAACTCCCGTTGAAGGAGAGAAGATGTTAACCGACGCTCAGTGGAGCGGTGAGTATAATTTAGATCCATTTATTGGTCAAATGAATACTCAGTTTAAACTCGCTGGCGAAGAGTTAGACCTTGAAAAAGATGTTAACGCAGTGTTAAGTCAAGGAATTCTTTACTATCAAATCGATGGTCAACAATGGGCTGCGATGGATGTGACTAGTTACGCCAACGCTATTGGAGAACAAATTATGTATGCTCAAGGTCAAATGGATACGAGCCAAGAGCTAGAAGATACGTTCTTAAAGTATATGAATTATGAAGAAACAGACACTGAACATCTCTTTACTTTAAAAGAAAATATTGATGGTGGGCAACTTTATGATGAATTAGACCAAGCAGGCTTTTTCGAAGAAGTAAGAAAAGCTGCGCTAGAACAAGCAGAACAACAAGCTGAGGTAGAAGGTTTAGAACAACCCACTCCGCAAGAAATGCAAGAAGTGATTGATCAGCTCTATAGCCGTGAGCACTTTATTAAGTTCTTCCAGTCTAATCCAACGTATTTAATCGCTTACGATAAAGAAATGAAACAGTTAACCCGTCTGGAAATCGATATGACGCTAATGGTTGATGATTTCGTAGAAGAACCAAACGAAGCATCTGAAATCTCGCAAGAAGATAAACTTCATAGTGTCCGTATTATAATGAATTTAACGTTCTCTCATCACGGAGAAACCTTTGATATTACCGTTCCAACGGGTGTTGAAATTGCTCCTGAACCGGTTATAGAGGAAGAAGTTGCTGAACCTGTTGAACCGACAGAAGTCGAAGAAGAAGAAGCTTTACAAGAAGATGCCGATGAGCCAATAGAAGAGCCAATGGAAGAAGTAGAAGAAGAAGCAACTGAATAAAAGAAAGAAGGCACCGATCTTTGAAGAAGGCGGTGCTTTTTTAGTTTCAACTTTTTTTGAGTATGATACAATAATAACAATATATCATAAGAGAGGTTGTTTGCGATGTATAACTTTCCTGACGATAGTTTAGTGTTACACACTGACTTATATCAAATTAATATGCTTCAAACTTATTGGAAACAAGGAATTGACCAAAAAACAGCAGTCTTTGAAGGATACTTTCGTGAAAATCCTTTCAGCAATGGATTTGCGGTTTTTGCCGGCTTAGAACATATTGTTCAATACTTAAACCAATTGCACTTTACTGAAAGTGATATTGATTATTTAAGAAGTATTGGCTATGAAGAAGATTTCTTAGATTATTTAAAAGATTTTAAGTTCACTTGTAATGTTCGTATGATGCAAGAAGGGGAGTTATGCTTTGCAAACGAGCCACTCATTCAAGTTGAAGGCCCGTTAGGACAATGCCAACTCATCGAAACAGCTATTTTGAATATTATTAACTTCCAAACACTTATCGCAACAAAAGCTGCGAGAATGCGTAGTGTAGTAGGTGAAGGAGACCGTCTATCTGAATTTGGTTCTCGCCGTGCTCAAGAAATGGATGCGGCGATTTGGGGAACCCGAGCTGCTTATATCGGCGGATTTGACTCCACAAGTAACGTGCGTGCCGGGAAGTTATTTGGTATTCCTGTTTCAGGAACCCATGCTCACTCTTTAGTTCAAGCTTACCGCGATGAATATGAAGCCTTTATGGCCTATGCTAATACCCACAAAAACGTGACCTTTTTAGTGGATACTTATGACACATTACACTCAGGTGTTCCTACAGCGATTCGTGTCGCCAAAGAACTAGGGGATAAAATTAATTTCCAAGCCGTCCGAATCGACTCAGGAGACATGGCTTACCAATCGAAAAAAATTCGTAAACTTCTAGATGAAGCCGGCTTTGAAGAGGTCCGAATTGTTGCTTCAAACGATTTAGACGAGAAAACGATTTTAAACTTACGTATGCAAGGCGCTAAAATTAACGACTGGGGCGTCGGAACAAAAATTATTACCGCTTTTGATCAGCCGGCTTTAGGAGCAGTTTATAAATTAGTAAGTATTGAAGATGAAGACGGTGTCATGCAACCGACAATGAAAGTATCAAGTAACGTTGCGAAAATGTCCACCCCAGGGGTTAAGCAAGTGTGGCGTATCACAAGTAATAAAGACGGAAAATCAGAAGGCGATTACGTCAGCTTTATTGAAGAACGTCCCGATCAATTAGACGAATTATTCATGTTCCACCCGGTCCATACGTACATTAACAAAACAGTCAAAGACTTTACTGCTCGACCATTATTAATCGATATTTATAAAGAAGGTCAACAAGTCTACGACTTACCAAAACTAAAAGACATTAAAGACTATGCGACTCACGGGATTGATAATTTATGGGATGAATACAAACGTATTTTAAACCCTCAAAAATATCCAGTGGACTTATCCCAAAAATTATACGATGCCAAAATGGAAAGTATTAGCGATATTCGTCAATATGTTCAAGAAATTATTGAAGACAATCAAAAGGATGATGCTTAATGCGCCCGATGCAACGAGAAATTATTGAGCAACTAAAAGTTGAAGCTGAAATTAGCCCCCAGTATGAAGTGGAGCGAACGGTTCAGTTTTTAAAGGATTATTTAATTGCTCATCCCTTTTTAAAAACTTACGTCTTAGGAATTAGTGGGGGACAAGATTCCACGTTAGTAGGGAAGTTAGCGCAATTAGCCGTAGAGTCATTACGAGCAGAAACTAAAAACGACGACTATCAATTTATTGCGGTACGTTTACCTTATGCCACTCAAATGGATGAAGACGATGCTCAAAAAGCGTTAGACTTTATCCAACCTGACAAAGTGATGACAGTCAATGTTCAATCAGCGACTGATGCTCTAGTTGAAACCATTGAAAAAGAAGGCCTTGCTATTGGGGACTTTAATAAAGGCAATATTAAAGCGCGCCAACGCATGGTCGCTCAATATGCGATTGCTGGCCAACTTCAAGGAGCGGTATTAGGTTCTGATCACGCGGCGGAAAGTGTGACCGGGTTTTTCACGAAATTCGGTGACGGGGCAGCAGACTTAATGCCTTTATGGCGCTTAACGAAAGAACAAGGTCGCCAAATGTTACGTTATTTAAACGCTCCAGCGGAACTCTATGAGAAAGTTCCCGTGGCAGACTTAGAAGATGATCGCCCGATGCAACCTGACGAAGAAGCTCTTGGTGTAACTTATGAAGCGATTGATCGATACTTAACCGGACAAGAAGTATCAAACCAAGATGCTGAAAGAATTGAAGCTCTCTATCAAGGTTCCCGCCATAAACGTCACTTGCCGATTACGATCTTTGATGATTTCTGGCGTTCTAACGGATGAAGGATTATTTACAACAAGGCGGATGGGTCTATTTAACAACAGGCCTACTATCCGCTTTTTTAACTTATGGATTGATTTACTGGTCTAAGAAACGTCAAATTTACGATTTAGATCCCCATGGTATTAAGTCTCAAAATAACGTAGCGACCTTTGGAGGAGTGGCTTTATTTATTAGCTTTTGGGCAGGCGTTTATTTATTAAAGATTCCTTTTTCACCTTTTACAAAAACGTTGGCGATGAGTAGTTTAATTGTATTGGTGACAGGTATCATTGATGACTATCACCCTTTATCACCCGTTCAAAAGTCGATAGGTATTTTAATAGCGAGCCATCTTTTGTATGCTCAAACAGATATTCAAATCGCTCCGTATTATTTACTGTCTACGTTATCACCAGGAGTAAAACAAAGCCTCATCTATTTAGCGACCATCGGATGGTTTTACTTTTTAACGAATAGTGTTAATTTACTCGACGGATTAGACGGTGTCGCTTCTAGCGTTTCGGCGACGAGTTTAATCATGCTGGCGTTAATTAGTTTAAATTTTAGCTTAACGGTTCAAAAGAGCTTAATCCAAATGATGCTCCTTCTTGTATGTGCAATCATCGGTTTTTTGTTTTTTAACTGGCCACCGGCTAAAATTTATTTAGGTGACACCGGCTCTTTATTTATCGGCTTTATGTGTGCTGTCTTTTCTGTTTCTGGTTTAAAAAATGCGAGTTTTTATACACTGTTAATGCCTTTACTTGTCTACTTAATTCCGGTTTTTGATGCGTTTTATGCCCTCGTTCGTCGGTTATTCAGTGGGCACTCGATTTCTAAAGGAGACCAGGAACATTTACATCACCGCATGCTTCACTCAGGTTGGCATGTTCAACAAATTATTTTTGGTCTGGTGAGCTTAACTATCGTCAGTGGTCTATTAGCTTCGTTAACTTACACTTATTATCAGTACCGTCACAGTATATTGTTGGTAGTTGTGTTACTTATTTTAAGTTTAATTGGGTGGATGAAGTATTTGAAAAAAGATAACAAATAACCCTCAACGGTCGATAGAAGATCGTTGAGGGTTCGTTTATTTCTTAATGGTGTAAGGTAAGTCAACGGATTGTTCGCCGACTTCTTTCCATTCCATTTGGGCGTTAAATAAATTGGTTAACTGATCTTTTAGTTCATCCACTTGGTCTAAGTGAATTGCTAATGTGAATGTCACTTTATCTGTATATTGTGTATCCATTACAGTGACTGGTAGATCCGTTTGACTCATAAAGTAATTAAACGGATCCACTTGGGAGTAGTCAATGACTAAATCAATAATAGCCTGGTCTAAGTTTTGAATGACTTGAGCTTTATCTAAAGCAATGCTGACCCCTTCAGAGTAAGCTCTAATTAATCCGCCCGCACCTAGTTTGACCCCGCCAAAATAACGAACGACAGCGGCTAGGACGTAAGTTAAATTATTTTGTTTTAACACTTCTAACATAGGAAGTCCTGCCGTTCCAGAAGGTTCACCATCATCGTTGCCTTTTTGAATGGATGAATCATCTTCTAAAATATAAGCGGTACAGACGTGGGTCGCTTTATAGTGCTCTTTGTTGAGTTGTTGAATAATGTCTTGAGCTTCTTCGACGGTGCGAACAGGGTATAAATATCCGATAAAGCGAGATTTTTTCTCGATAAATTCATCTTGAACAGGGGATTGAATACTTAAATAGTTCATAAAATAGACTCCTTTTCGTAAAATTGACCATTATCTCTATTTTACCATAACCGGGTTTGATATAATCAAGAGTGACAACTAAAATAATGACAGAAAGAAGTAGATAGAATGAAATTAGCAGTGATTGTCGACAGCACTGCCTATTTATTAGATGAATTCGCTGAAAACCCTGATGTATATCAAGTGGATTTAGCGGTGCAATTTAATGATGGCAGTGTTCAAATCGATACATCAAATAAACAAGAAGTTCAATTCTTTCACGACAAGCTCCAACAATCAGATCATTTACCTACGACGTCTCAGCCGCCTTTAGGGATGTATTATGAATTGATGGGTCAATTGATCGAAACAGGTTACACCCACGCTTTATTTATTGTCCTATCTTCACAGATTAGTGGCACTTACCAAACGGCTCATATGGTTGCTGAAGAATATAGCGACCGCTTAACGACTTACGTGGTAGATAGTAAATCAGCCTCTGTTGTAACAGAATATTTAGCGCGTGCTACTTTTATTTTTAAAGATGAAGGACAAAGTTTTGATGAAATAGTCAAAAACTTAGAATGGTTAGTCGGCGAGCGTCAAATTTATTTAATGGTGGACGACTTAAACAACTTAGTTAAAGGTGGACGTCTCAAGCAGTCTGAAGCGTTATTAGGTGGCTTGTTGCGTATTCGTCCTTTATTATACTTTGATGAAGCGGGAGAAATTAAACTGTTCGAAAAGATTCGCTCTGATAAGCGTGTCTACAAACGTTGGTTGCAACTCATTGACGAAGCGATTGAAAAATATCCTCAAGGAATCCATATCGCTTTAGCTCACGGGGATGATTATGAAGGGATTGAAGAGGTGCGCCAATTAATTAGCGAGCACTACCCGGACCATTATATTCGTGTTGCCTTATTAGGTCCAGTCGTCGGAACTCATACGGGCCGCAAATCAAAAGGTATGGGAATTTTTCCTAATTTAGAACGAAAAGAGGGATAATATGACCTTTGAAAAAGCACTGGCTCATTTAAAAAAGGGAGACAAAGTGATTCGCAAAGGATGGGGCGGATTAGAAAATTACGTTAAGTTAGTTGGCGAGATGACCGTTGATGGCGAAAAGTTAAATCCTTACTTTGTCATTCATGTCACCGGAGAAGGCTATACGATGTTTCAACCGACAGTGTGCGATATTTTAGCTGAGGATTGGGCTCTTGTCGAAGGATAAATATACAAGTCATACCCATTACTTACAAAACCCCCTACATGTTATGGTGACCGGTGCTGCTTCAGGTATTGGTCGCGCTCAAGTACTGGCTTTTCTTAAAGAAGGGCATTACGTAACAGGATTAGACATCCAACCTGAAGAGCAGGTGGAGGAGATAACAGACAGCTATTCGTCCCGTTTTACTTATTTTCAACTGGATGTCAGTGATCCCTTAGCGGTCGAAAAGATTCTGGGGAGCTATTTAAGAACCCATCCGTTAGGGTTAGATGTTTTATGCAATACAGCCGGCCAACTAGACGGCTTTCATAAAACTCACGACGTCAGTTTAAATAGTTGGTTACATATTTTACAAACCAATTTAACGAGTCAATTTATGATGACACAAATGTGTCTACCTTACTTATTAGAAAAACCTGCCGCTCGGATTATTAATATGGCGTCCATTGCCGGGCTAACCGCGGGAGGTGGCAGCGCAGCCTATACCGCCTCAAAACACGGGGTAGTCGGGTTAACGAAGCAACTGGCTTTTGATTACGCCGATACTGGTTTACGAGTAAATGCTATTGCTCCGGGAGCAGTGAAAACCCAAATGACTCAAGCGGACTTTACAGGGGAAAACCCCATGGCCGAATGGGTTCAACACGAAACGCCGACCAAACGGTGGGCCTTACCGGAAGATATTGCCGGTTTAACGTTATTTCTTGCCAGTGATGCGTCAGAATATATGACGGGAACGGTGATTCCTGTCGATGGCGGCTGGCTTATTCGATAAAAATATTACGACACTTCAGTGGCTTGCTACTCTTTGTCCTTTGGTCGTAATTAAAAACAGTAGAAAGTATTCTATAAAGGAGATTGTACAAATGGATCATTTAATTATTTCAAACAAATCAACAACACGTGAACTCACTCAAGGTGCATTACTAGTGGCCTTATATATTATTTTAACTTTTATGTTAGCACCCATTGCCTTTGGGCCATTAAACTTTCGTCTATCTGAAGGGTTAAATATTTTAGCTCTTTATGATAAAAAAGTTATTCGTTATTTAACCATTGGTGTGTTAATTACGAACTACTTTAGTTACGGACTATTGGATATGTTTATCGGCTCATTATCAACGTTGATCTTTTTGCATTTGAGTCGTTATTTAGCTGCTCGAGCTTTAAAGATCGCAAAACGTTGGACAAACAATGTCACGTGGTTATATGTGATCCAATACGCTGTATTGATTCTTGTCTTTTCAAGTTCCATGTTTACTATTGCTGGAATGGTGAGCTTTTTACTAAAAACCGGTGATGCTTTTTGGCCGCTATACTTAACATTAGCCCTTTCTGAAGGGGTTGCGTTAATTTTAGGCACATTGATTATTCATCCTGTTTTTAAAAGACTTCATATGATTCCAGAACAACTATAAAAAACGAATCCCCTACTCAGTTTTGTTACAAAGATTGAGTAGGGGGTCTTTTTATTGATCTTTAATTTGTTTTAAATAGCGGTACATTGTCGGCTCGGATACATTAAGTACTTTGGCGACATCGCTAACGGCGCCTTTTAGTTGGAAAACATTTTTTTCGTCTAATTCTTTAATGATTTCTAAGCGTTGTTCCATCGTTAAGGAGATATTGGGATCCAAATAGTGAGGAGGAACAATTTGTTCAATTAATTGTTCGATATTGACTGCAAAGTTCTCTAACGGTTCAGCTGCATCTACCGGGCGACTTGTTAGTTGCTTGGAGCTACCGATGAGAGTCAATAATTGATCCGCAACCGACTCATAGGCTCTTACATCAAAGTTCACACACAGTAAACCAATTAATTCATTATTTTCGTCGGTAATAAATAAGGTGCTTGATTTAAATTCTCGACCGTTCGACATAACACCTTTATAATTTGTAACATATGACTTTTCTAAATAAGTTTTTTCTTGCACCATCTTCAAAGCAAAATCAGTTAACGGGGCATCTAAACTTCGCCCACTTAATTCATTATTGGCGATGGCCCCAATGTGACTTCCGCCATCTGGATGAATGATATGAAGAATAATTTCATATTGTGGGCCTAATAGTTCACCAAAATAATTAACCATTTGCGCATAGTGATGCAGTATTGGATGGTCCATAACAATCACTCCTGTCCCTATATAAATAGTAACCGATTACATAAAAAATGCAATACATTTCACAATATTCAAACAATACGATGATTAAATACTATTGCAATGAAAAATAATTATTGCAAACGCTTTCCGTTTCTTGTATGATATAAGTGAAAAATAAGTGGCGGTTTTCACATATATATTTAGGAGGAAAAAGAAATGGATGTTTTAATCGGGACGATTTCGTTAATTTTAGTATTGAGCTTTTTTACATTATTTAACTATAAAGCACCCCACGGAACAAAAGCAATGGGTGCTTTAGCGAGTGCAGCTTGTGCGAGTTTTTTAGTGGAAGCTTTTCATTCATCGTTTTTTGGTGAAGTCTTAGGCATAAACTTTTTACAAACTGTCGGTGATTCCAACGGCTCTCTTGGAGGAGTTGCAGCAGCAATTTTAGTGCCTTTAGCTTTAGGTGTCTCACCCGGGTATGCTGTGTTAGTTGGATTAACTTGTTCTGGGATGGGAATTTTACCGGGCTTTATCGCAGGATATCTTATTTCCTTTTTAATTTTACAAATGGAAAAGCGCTTGCCAGGTGGCTTGGATTTAATTTTAATTATTGTTGTAGCCGCACCTTTAACTCGTTTCATTGCTCAACTTGCTTCCCCATTAGTTGATGCGACCTTATTACGAATTGGTGAAATTTTAATCGAGAGTGCGCAAAGTAGTCCGGTGATGATGGGCATTATTTTAGGTGGGGTTATTACAGTCGTGGCCACCGCTCCTTTATCTTCAATGGCCCTAACAGCGATGATGGGACTCACTGGAGTACCGATGGCCATTGGAGCTTTAGCTGTTTTTGGGTCAAGTTTTATGAATTATGTACTATTTTCAAGAATGAAATTTGGTTCAAGAAAAGATACAATATCTGTTGCGATTGAACCCCTCACTCAAGCCGACTTAATTTCTGCTAATCCGATTCCTGTTTACGGGACAAACTTTGTGGGCGGTGCTTTAAGTGGAATTGTAGTCGCCTTAATGGGACTTATTAATAATACAACAGGAACAGCTACACCCATCGCAGGATTTGCGGTGATGTTTGCTTATAACCCACCGATGAAAGTATTAATGGCTGCAGCCCTTTGTATTGTCTTTAGCGTGGCTGCTGCCTTAGTGGGATCAACGATTTTCAAAAATTACCCAATTAAAACCGCTTATGAATTACGCGGTGAAGAAATGGAACCAGAAACTGTCTAATAAGCTAACAGAAAGGAGCCGTATATGTCGAAGACGCTGAACTATAAAAGTTGTTTTGATGTGATTGGTCCGGCAATGGTAGGCCCTTCCAGCTCCCATACTGCCGGAGCGATTAAAATTACTTTAACAGCCAATGCGTTACTACAAACCCAAGCTGAGAAAGTCATTTGCCGCTATTACGAATCCTTTGCTGAAACGCATCAAGGACATGGAACAGATTATGCGGTCGCTGCCGGCATTTTAAATTTTAACACTCAAGATACTCGCGTTCCTCGAGCCATTGAGCTGGTTAAAGAAGCAGGGATTGATTTAACTTATGTAGAATGTAAAAAAGAAAAAAGCCCTGTCGGACATGAAAATACGATTGATTTAATCTTAAGTGCCGGCGGTCGTACCGTTCGTTTAATCGGTGCCTCAGTAGGAGGGGGAACGATTGAAGTTCGCCATTATGAAGCGGACGGCTTTGTCGTCAATCCAACGGGCCCGCTACCTATGGTAGTGAATGTTAGCCAGGACGCCAGCTATAAAGAACGCCTTCAAAAAGAATTAGATCAGTTAGGACTATCTGTGAGTCATACAATTTTTGAAGAAAAAGACGGCTGGTACTTAGCTCATTTTGAATTGGAAGATTTCTTATCCAAAGATAAAGCGCAAGTCATTGAAACTTTACGTGATGAGAAACATGCTATTTATATTTTGAAATAAGGGGGAGTCCATTTTATGTACATGTCAATTAAAGAAATTGTTGAAGCGAGTAAAGAAACGGGCAAAAGTCTCTCGCAACTGATGATTGAACAAGAAATGGAAGTCACCGGGGCAAGTAAAGAAGAAGTGCTTGAAGGTATGCGCAACCACTTGCATACCATGCAACAAGCGGCGGATCAAAGTGTGGAAGGTGAGGGTGTCCATTCGCCTACAGGCTTAAGTGGTGGCGATGCGATTAAGATGCTGAAATATCGTCAAAAAGGTAAAACTTTAAGTGATGACCGGATGCTAAAAGCCGTTCAAGATGCGTTAGGAACAAATGAAGTTAACGCAGCTATGGGTGTTATTTGTGCTACGCCAACAGCAGGAGCCAGCGGAACTATTCCCGGCGTTCTGTTTTCTGTAGCTGAAACGTTAGATTTAGACGAAGAACAACAAATTCGCTTCTTACTGACCAGTGCGTTATTCGGAATGGTCGTAGCCAACAACGCGATGATTGCTGGAGCCGTTGGAGGTTGCCAAGCAGAAGTCGGTAGTGCCAGCGCCATGGCAGCTGCTGCAGCAGTAGAAGCTGCCGGGGGAACAGCTGAGCAAAGCTCTCACGCTTTTTCAACAGCGTTAGGAAACTTATTAGGTCTTGTGTGTGACCCTGTCGCCGGTCTTGTAGAAGTGCCTTGTGTTAAGCGTAATGCGGTCGGGGCTGGGAATGCTTTGATTGCAGCGGATATGGCTTTAGCAGGAATCGAAAATATTATTCCCGCTGACGAAACCATTGAAGCCATGCGCAAAATTGGTCGTCAAATGCCCCAAGAATTAAGAGAAACAGGTCTTGGCGGAACCGCGGCTACCCCAACAGGCATTCGTTTAAGAGAACAAATATTAGGACAAACCGAACCATTAACTGACGACTAACTAAATAAGTCCTCCAAGTCACCTTTTGTACTAAGTGTTATAAAAGTACAAAAGGTGATTTTGTCTATTCAGAGAATACGAGCTGTGATATAATGAGCTAACAAATCCATAGAAGAAAGGTTGCGCTTATGAACCCATTAGAAAAAGCATTTCAATTAATTAAAGAGCACCCTGATTTATGGTCTAAAGACTACAGTGAACCAGCGACAGAAGAGTCGATTAAATTAGCAGAAGAGCTAATTGGTCGCCAGTTTCCAGAAGAATATAGAGATTTTTTACATACTTTTGGCGATTTAGAGTTTGGTGGAAACCAAATAAAAGGTATTTGGAAAAACCAGCTAGATGGTGGAGGAGAGTCCAACGTCGTCAGTACGTACTTGGAGTACCGCGAAGAAAATTATATTCCAGAGTACTTAGTGCCTATTTATTCTTTAGGGGATGGGGAGGAGTATTGTTTAAATTACAATCAACTTAACCGCAATGGAGATCCTAAAATAACGGCTTATGTTCCGAGTCCTGAAGAAGATTATTACCCTCATGAAGTGTTATATGACAGCTTTAGCGAATGTTTACTTGATCTAGTGGACAATGCAATCAATGGTGACTTAGATTGGTAAGATGAATAAGTATGTTAGAGGCTGACGAATTTATGTTCGTCGGCTTTTTATTTATGATAGATTGTAAAATTAATTGCGACAAACAAGAAAACCCATAACAGGTTCGTGTAAAATGTTAGTAACCACAAAAACACACACGGAGGACCTGTTATGAGCTACAAACATCTTACCATAGAAGACCGTTCAAAAATAGAAATACTTTATCATGAAGGCTATACAGCGAGTCAAATTGCTGAAGCCATCGGGCGTCACCGTTCGACGATTTATCGAGAACTCAAGCGTGTTAAGTCAACCTGTTACGATGCTCAATTGGCTCAAGATAACGCTTCTGAGCATCAATCTCTCAAAGGTCGTCGTCCTAAACATACGCCCGAGCTCA
>NZ_FNEL01000075.1 GCF_900100125.1 Dolosicoccus paucivorans
AGCCTCTGGCGAGTAAATTCTATCGTAGTACTCATATACTTTTCCTGTTTGAGCCGTCACCTTTCGAACTTGTCGAACAGTGCCACGCTTAATCTCGTTACTAATCGTCGTATGATGGTGGCCTAAGCGGCGCCCCATTTCTCTATAGCTATGTCCTTCTTCAAGGTAGGCTTCAATTTTATAGCGTTCACCTAGAGTCAAATGCTTGCCTGTATTATTCGTTGTGTTATCATGTAGTTGCGTCATGTGATTTCATCCTTTCATTGGGTCTGCTAACTACAATGATAACATGAAATCCACATGGCGTTTTTTATTCACAAACGGGCGGCTAAGTTGATTATATAATCCACCATTAGAAAACAAATGGGATGACCTTAATGAGTTACTAAAATTGTATAACGTTTTAAACTTACCTACACAACTTAATGATTTAAATCTAACTTTAGATCACTCTCACTTAAATGATGCGCTCCAAGCCATGTGTGAAGGTGAAAAGTTGATGCAAGTCGTTTTTCCAACGATTACGACTCAAGATATCTTTAATGCGATGAAACAACTCGAAGAGTACACTAACTAACTTTCTTTCCAATAAACTTTAAGCCATCTTTTTAAAGCCTATTTTTGATTATCCAAAGATAGGCTTTTTATTGAGCAGTCTTTTAGTAAAAGTATTGTCCTATTAAAAAAGTCTAAAGATATGCGCTGCTGACACATCTTTAGACCTCCTGGAAATCTTTAGAATTCTAAATGATTTATTTGGAACTCGTATCTATTTTTAAAAACGTAAAGATAAACAACTTAACCCTCCATCGATTTTTCTAAACTCTGAAGTGTCGATAACGATGACTTCGTACCCTAAATGTTCAATCGCTTTTCTTACTTTAGGAAAATCTTCAGGCACAATGACTTTTCCATTGATCCAAAGACAGTTAGAAGCATAAGCTTCGTCTGAATCAACAACAATTTTATTGAAGTTTTCAAAATGAGGATTATCAATAAACTCTCCTGACACAAGTAAGTTATTATCTTCAATGTAATTCACACCTGTTTTTAAGTGAAGTACTTCTGTTAGCGGAATTTCGACGACCTCTTTACCGTAACTTTCTAAAATTTCACGAACTTGGCGAATTCCTTCTTTATTGGTTCGCTCTGATCTACCTACATAAAACGTGTCGCCTACCATCATAATATCTCCTGGCTCTACTGTACCGGGTGCTTTAATTTCATGAACATTGGTGTAGAAACTTTGAATCATATTTCTGAAGTCCTCTAACTGTGTTTCTTTCATACGTGTATCTGCGCCTGGTCGGGAGATGATCACACATTTATCCGTACATAATGCGGTATCTTCCATGAAGCATGAGTCAGGAAAATCATCATTGGGTGGTAAGATATTAACCTTCACACCACAACGTGTTAAAGCTGAGACGTAATGTGAATGTTGCACCAGCGCCTTTTTATAATCTGGTTTACCTAGTGTAGTATCAGATGTAATTCCTTCGCTAATCCCTTGACCAGGAAGTCGAACAATTGCATTTTTAAAGTGTGTCATAGTTCTGTCCTCCATTTTATATTTTTCAGTCGCTTTTAATTTTTTATATTATTTAAAGCACTTCGGTCAATATACCACTTGTCTCATTTTTACACAAGGGATATCTCATCATTATCTAATCCATAAATCATTTAATCTTCATTTTTACACTAAAAATGACATATAAAAACTCCCCTAACGTTAAATAAATAGCGTTAGGGGAGTCACTCTCTTTCTGAGAGTACTTATATTAAAATATTCATTAACGTTCTGGCTTTTCAGGAACTTCTAATTCACCATCGATAATTTTTCCACGATATTCTTCGACTTTTGCCCATACATCGTCTGATAAATTGCCTTTTGTTAAGCCAACGCCTTCTTCTTTTAGACCAAAGACTTTTTCGCCTGCTTGGAATCCGTCTTTATTTGTGTCGTTAGCAAATTGTTGAACGGCATTTCCAACTTCTTTCAAGCTAGAAGTTAAAGTTAAGTGACGCTCTTCTCCGTCAACAGTAACAATTCCTTCTTCTTCTTGGTCGCGGTCAACTCCTACAACCCAAATGTCGCGTTCTGGGTCATTTTCAACGATATCTTTTGCTTCTGAGAAGACGCCATTACCTGAATCTCCAGCAGCATGGTAAATAACATCTACGTCATTTGCGTACATTGTTGCGGCAATTTGTTTACCTTTAGCTGGGTCTGCAAAACTACCAACATATTCAACTGTAATTTCAATGTCTGGATTAACTGCTTTGGCTCCTTCAACAAATCCTGCTTCAAAGCGGTCAATAATGAACCCTTCTACTCCACCAACAAATCCTAGTTTATTTGTTTTTGTAGCTGAAGCGGCTGCAACTCCCGCTAAAAAAGCAGCTTCATTGTCTTTAAAGTTTAAAGCAGCAACGTTTGGTGCATCAACAAATCCATCGACAATAACAAACTGTTGATCAGGATATTGAGCTGACATTTCAGTCATCGCATCAATTAATTTGAACCCAATTCCGTAAATCAAATCAAAATCTGCGTTCACCGCTTGAGTAAAGTTAGTAATGAACTCAGAATCATTATTTGATTGCAAGTAGTTATACCCACCGGCACCTTTTTCTAAACCGTGCTCCTCACCGTAGGCTTGAATTCCTTCCCAAGCACTTTGGTTAAAGGATTTATCATCAACCCCACCTTGGTCTGTTACCATGACAATTGACGCAGCATCTTCTGCTTGAGCGACTTGGACTAAAGGTGTCACGATCACGCTGGCAGCCATTAATCCACTTAACATTGCTTTAACTAAACGCTTCATTGCATTACCTCCTTGATAGTTTTGGAATACGCTTTCTACTCCATTATTATCATAGTCGATTTCCCTTATAAATACAACAATATTAGTCCTGATTCTCTGACAACTCTTGAATATTTTCAGTAATTAATACTTGGCGAGGTTTGCTTCCTTCAGAAGGTCCGATCATTCCTATGGCTTCTAAATCATCCACTAATCTTGCTGCACGGTTATAACCGATTCTAAACTGGCGTTGAAGTTGGGAGATACTAATGGTGTCTTGATGTTTAATAAGTTCAACAACTTCATCAAAGTATTCATCATCCGACTGTTCAGCTTGCTCTACCGCTTCTTGAGTGACAATCATTGATTCATCGTACTCTTCCTGTCGTTGTTCTTTAATAAACTCAGTAATGCGTTCTACTTCTTCATCAGAAATATAAGCTCCCTGGATTCGAATCGGTTTATTCATCCCCATTGGTTGGAATAACATATCTCCACGTCCTAGAAGTTTTTCTGCTCCATTACTATCAATAATTGTTCGAGAATCTGTACCACTAGATACCGCAAAAGCTAAACGTGACGGAATATTTGCTTTAATAATTCCTGTAATAACATCAACTGATGGACGTTGAGTGGCTAAAATCATATGAATGCCTGCCGCACGTGCCATTTGAGCTAAACGAATAATGGCTTGTTCCACATCATTACTCGCCACAAGCATTAAGTCAGCTAATTCATCAACAAAGACCACAATTCGCGGCATTTTTTCATAATCTGTTTGGTTTTCTTTATTATAGTCATCCACTTGATCGTTATAGCCATCAATATTACGTACACTCATTGCCGCAAACATTTCATAACGTCGCTCCATTTCTAAGACGACTTTATTTAATGCTTGCGCTGCCTTACGTGGGTTAGTGACAACAGGTGTTAGAAGATGGGGAATGCCGTCGTACATCGCAAACTCAACTTTTTTAGGATCTACCATTAAAAATTTCACTTGTTCTGGCGTTGCTTTCATCAGTAATGACGTAATAATAACGTTCATCCCGACTGATTTACCACTACCTGTCGCTCCGGCGATAAGTAAGTGGGGCATTTTCGATAGATCGGCTAATTGAACTTTACCGGAAATATCTCGTCCCATCGGCACTTCCAACAGATGAGGACTTTTTAGAGCTGGATCAATAATTTCCCAAAAAGAGACAGGACTTACTTGATGGTTAGGCACTTCGATTCCAATAAGGGATTTACCTGGAATGGGCGCTTCAATCCGAATATCTCTAGCAGCCAGTGATAAGGCAATATCGTCAGCTAAAGAAACAATCCGACTTACCTTTACTCCAATGGCTGGTTCTATCTCATATTTAGTAACTGAGGGTCCCAGGTTTGCTTTGACCACTTTAGCATCTACCCCAAAGCTTTTAAACGTTAGTTCTAACTTTTCAATATTTTGATTGATACGTTGATATTCTTCCGTTTGATCTACAGGAGGAATTTTAGTTAATAAAGCTTTAGTTGGTAATTGATATGTTTGAGATCGATTTCTTTTCTTGTCTTTTTTAATGGATGGTTGTTCTTTTTTAACACTCTCTTCTACTTCATTTTCTGTTGTAGAGGCAACTCCTGATTCCTGTTGCCAATGGTGAGCAGCTTGTAAAGGAACAGGCTCTTCATTAACATTTTGACTTTCTGGACTAGAAAAAGAAGACTCAATGGGTTCATTACTTGCTTCTTCTAAATAGTGAGAAGTATCGTCTGATGCTACTTGAGTGGTATCTTCATCAAAATAATCCAAGTCTAACACTACATTTAAAGGTCGATGAGATTGAGCCGTCGATGCTTTAGGATCCGACTGCGAATAGGTTTCAAATTGATCCATATTCTCGGGTTTAATATTATGATCATGATCCGAATGCAAAATAGGTGGTGTTTCTTTATCGATGACGTCCTGTTTGAAAACAGAAACCAATTTTTCTTTTAAAGTCTGTGTTTTGGAAGAAGGTACTTCAATTGTTACTTCTTCATCTTCTTCCTCTTCCAACTCTTCTTGGTTAAAAATTTCTTTTAAATGTTGACCCATATTTTTGAATGTTTGAGGGAAACCTTCCATATTTTTAACACTCTTTTGAAAGACTAATGGCATATCTAACAAGGAACGATCAACAATAAAGATAAGTCCAACAATAAATAAGATAAATGACAACAATTTAGATCCGGCGATACCAAACAAATAGCTAAATAAGTAAGATAAAAAGGCTCCTAACATTCCTCCCCCAAGAGAATGTAACGTCTGACTTGTTAACAGATCTTCTTTAAAAGTTGCAAATGTTTGATTAAAAATGGATACAGATGGATCTAATAAAGGATAAAAAGTGCGCAGATGCAAATAAAGTGTTAAAGAGGTAAGAATTAAAAGTCCTCCTCCTAACCGCTTAGAAGATAATTCTCCAGCATCGCCTTTAATCATTAAGTACACCGCATAAAAAAAGAAACCAACTAAACCCAATGAGTATAGTTCTCCGATAAGAAGACGCAATAAATTGACAAAAAGGATGCCTAATGCGCCCCATTCAAAACTAGCTAAAATTGAAAAAAAGAGCAATACTAAGCCGACAACAAAATAAAAAGGTTGGTATTGCGCTTTAACTTTTGAAGTTTTAGTTCGTGTTCTTTTATTCGCCATATCATTCCCTCCTTACTTTTTCTGTTATAATGAAAACAATACTATTGTACCATGAATCGAACATGTTTTCGAATAGACAATAGAGGATAAAGGAGGAAGAAAATTGACAACTTATCATGTTATTTTCAAAGGACACGTACAAGGTGTTGGTTTTAGAGCTCATGTAAAGTCTTGTTGTGACGTTTTCAATGTCCCAGGAACCGTGCGTAATAAGACTAATCTAGATGTGGAAGCCTATTTCCAAACCAATGAAAAAACGTTTCAAGCATTAATTGACCGCATTCAGCGAACAGCTCATCGTTTTGTCAAAATTAATGCAATTGATTGGGAAATTGTAAACGATGAAACAAATTATACGACTTTTAAAATCATCCATTAGTTGTAAGGGTATCATACATATGTGACACGAAAACATAAAAAAAGAGGAGCTTCTGGTACACTATATTTAACGAATAAAAAACAATAGTGTGAAAGGAAGCTCCCCATGAAGTCAATTATAACAGAAGAAATGCGATATAGGCAAAAAGTTGTTGAGTATGCGGAAAAATATGATAATAACGCCAAAGCAGCCCGTCGTTATGGCACAAGTCGTCAAAATGTCCAACGTTGGCGCAAGCGTTACGATAAGACGTGGGATAGCTTACGTAACAAAAGTCGCCGTCCTCACAGTCATCCAAACCAACATACTCAAGAAGAACTTCAACTGATTCAGAAAAAATACC
>NZ_FNEL01000008.1 GCF_900100125.1 Dolosicoccus paucivorans
TTGACTTCACCAGTCGCAATCGGATCTTTGGTTGTATCAGCTTCACCCGTTTCTGGATTAACTGGATAGAACTTGATTGTGGTTGTTCCATCTTTACCTTTTTCTACTACTGGAGCAAATGTCTGGCCGTCTTTTCCATCTTGGCCGTCTTGACCATCTGGAATAAAGTACATCAATATTTCTTCAGACCCTGGATTTTGAATCGTTATATGGTGACCCATTATTAGTCCATTTTTACCTCTTGTAACACTGATTTTTGGACTTTCGCCGTCTTTTCCGTCTTTCCCATTTGTTAAGTATTCAGTGCTGAGAACATTTCCTTCAGGATCGACTACTTCGATTTTAATAAAGTCAGTTATACCATCATTATCATGGTCAATCTTTGTTTGTCGGATGCTATTTCCGTCTTTTCCAGCTTCTCCACGATCTCCTTTTGGACCTGTTGCTGGTATACCAGTATTTTTCTCCCCAATCCACCAGATACCATCTTTAATATGAGGCATTTCTGCTGGTTCTGCAGGTTTTCCATTTTCCCCATCTGGGATGAAGAATCGAGAAAGCTCTATAGGAATTTCTGGATTCGTTGTATCGGATATCGTGACCCATGTTCCTTCACGACCATTAAATGATCCTTCCTCATATTTGGCATCTAATTTAGGTCGTATACTTTGCGTAGAATCATCTTTACCTAATCCAATTTCAATAATTTCATCTGTCGCCTTGGTGAACTGTGGTTCTCCATACTGTAAACGTCCAATTTCATTCTTTTTATCATCTAGTAACACCCGATAAGTGGTAATTTTCTCTCCATTTACGCCGTGTTGTAAAGTTTTAGTTTGGCCAGCAGGAAGTTCTGGATTCACTCGCACGATTGTTTGATAAGGAATTTCTTCCCTTGACGTTATATATCGAGAATTCCCTATATTAATTCCCGAATCATTTGATTCAGGTGCCTTTGTTCCCACCTCAATAATACGATCCACTTTTTCTTGAACAACTTCTTTTTGCTCTGGTGTCTCTGATATTTTAACGCCTTTATAATATGTTATTTTCTTAGTATAACGGTTAATACCTGTTATACCGTCACGTATCGTATTTTGAGTGCCTACAGGAAGGTCCGGATTGTAACGGGTCTCTGTATCAAATGGGACGGTCTCTTGTCGAATTTCAACAGTTTCTTCTGTTTCATGAATACCCGGATTAAAATCCCCTTGTTTTAAATAATCCTTTTCAAAGTAGTTTTGGTAAGATTCAAAGTACTTATTATCACCATATCCTTCACGTGCATTGAACATTCCAACACGGAATTTATAGTCTAATTTTCCATTCCAGTTTTTAACAGGAACTGAGAATTCAAAATTTAAAGTTCGATTGTTTTCAGCATCCACTCCACCTAAATCAAACCCACCACCGTATGAATAACCCGGTGTCCGACTTGTAGCGTTCACTCGAAGAGAAGGATAAGAAGTACCTCTTCTAGGGTTTTTTGGATCTAAATAAGCTGTCATTGGAATGGTTGTCCCAGGAGCATATCCTTCTCCTAATTCGATACCGAAAAGTGCTGTATGATTTGCAGTAGATCCAACTGTTGGTCCATTATATCTTGGATCTACAGTATACGTTAATTTAAAATCTACCGTATTTTTATCTTTATTAGGTGTAGCTACGATCGTGTAATTTGCTGGTAAATGAGACGCTCCAAAAATTTTACCGTTTCCTTCTTGGTGGATTGACTGATCTATATTGCTTAAGTCAACGGTCGTGCCATCTTGTAAAACAACTGACTGTTGTCCATTGGCTGCAAAAATATGTGGTCGTTGTTTCTCTTCAGCATATTGCACACCTGCTGCACTAATCGCTTCCATCAAGCTCTGACTGTCTGTAGCATTATTTAGCTGAATATACTGCATAATTCCAGCTGCATCTTCTTCAGAATATATTTCTTTTAGCTGAGAATAGATATACTCTTTAGGATCATCTGAAGTTAGTATTTTATCCGTTAGCTCTTCTAGAGATGCTTCACGTTCAGTTTCGGCTGAAGTTAGTTCAGATTCTTTAGATACTGTTGTAATTTGATCATCTAATGCATGTTCTGTTACTTCATTGGTTGTTTCTGGTAATTCATTCTGTTCATCATTAAAAGCATCGGCTTGAACGTATTCATTATAGAAAGCTGTATCAACTTCGCCTATTTCTTCAACAATTTCAATACTTTGTTCTTCATTCTCGACTACAGAATCATGATTCAATTCTTCTTGTGAAATTTCTGAATTATCATCTTCTATCAATAACGAATCTTCATTAATTTCATTTAATTCATTTTGATTGGTTTCCTGTATCATCTCAGTCGATACATAATCTGACACTGTATTTTCCACATAAGAGACCTGATCAATTGATAGTTCCTCTGATGCACTTGCTACATTTACACCAGCAAAAATTAAACCAGCTGAAATAGCAACAGATGCCACCCCAACATTTAATCTTTTTATGGCGTATGTATAGACTTTATTGGCTTGTTTGTCTCTAATCAATTTCTTATTATTTTTACCCACCATGTGTCTACCTCCAATTTATTATCCATATTTCACATGATACACCACCCCGCCGATAAAATCCAATTTGAGGTTAGGATTCAAAAAATATAAGAAAAGCCCTCATTTATGAGGTGCACCCCTAAAATCGGACATGACGTCCAATATAGTTGAATAAGATTTATGCGGCTTGTTGTCTGTACTTTACAGGTGACAAGCCGTTTAATTTTGTTTTAATTCGGTCATGGTTATACCATTCAATATATTCTTTAATCTTCAAAGCTAAATGATCAATACTTTCGAATGTTTCCCCATAAAACATCTCTTGCTTAAGTAAACCAAAGAAATTCTCCATTGGTGAATTATCTAAACAATTGCCTTTACGAGACATACTCTGTTGAATCCCGCGAGATTCTAACTGCTCAACCCATGAATGGTGTTGATAATGAAGTCCTTGATCCGTATGAATCATGAGCTGATGATGCTTAGGTAGTTGGGCCAACACTTGATCTAGCGCCTGATTGGTAAATTGAATCGTCGGTGAGACAGACAAACTACAAGCAATGATCTCGCTATTAAATAGATCCATAATCGGCGAGAGATACAACTTACGCTGATCATTAAGAATCGCAAACTCAGTGACATCAGAGACCCATACTTCATTGATTTGTGACGGATTAAACTGCCGTTCCAGATGATTAGCCGCTACTTTTCCTACTTCACCTTGATAGAAGGAGTACTTCTTGCGACTGCGACGAGTAAATTTAGTACACAACAAATAGTTTTCTTTCATCAGTCGTAAGACGCGTTTATGGTTAACCGTATAACCCAACTGCTTTACAGCAAGGCATACCCGTCGATAGCCGTAACTTCCGTTGGCTTTCTGGATAATCTCTTGCATGCGTTGGATGAGTTTAACTTCTTCCTTATTGACTTGATCTAGCTTTTGACGCCATTCATAGTAGGATGATTTAGGCAATTGGGCAATGGTGAACCAAATCGTTAAGGGAATCGTTGGGTGCTCTCTCCTTAGTTCGATAATTAAGGCCGTTTTCTCTTTGTGTGTTGGTTTTTTCGAACTAAGGCTTCCAGCTTTTTTTGGTAAGCAAGTTCAGCTTTCAAGTATAAGTTTTCTTGACGAAGCTGAAGAAGCTCTTCCTTTTCTGATGATGTCAAAGGTTGTTTAGATGGCTTGTGAGTCATGGTTGAATCCTCTGCTTTCTTAGAAGGTCTACCCATTGGCTTACATAGCCCGTCATAACCTTGAGTAAGATACACTTTGTTCCAGCCTGCAATCGTAGCTCCTTGTTTAATACCAAAGTGTTTCGCTGTTTGAGCGTAAGCCAATTGGTGTAATTGTCTATATTGTAAAGCAGACAGCTTGAATTCACCAGAGTAGACTGTTTTCGATAGGGATTTTTGAAGTCCTTCTTCTCCATGAAGTTGATATTGTTTGAGCCAACTTTTGATTGTCTCGCGTTTAATTCCATAAGTTTTGGCTAGATAAGTAGGTCCATAACCTTCTTGGTGCTTATGAATGATCTCTAATTTTAACTGATATGAATACTTAGACATAGTAAAGCCCCCTTAAATTCCGTGTCCGGATTTAAGGGGGCTTTACACTTTGAGGCGTTTCTTTTAATAACCTACATAATAATTGATATAAGTATCATAAACTCGTCTTGACAATTGACCTAATTGAGCCGGTATTCCGTCATACCAGTCAGGTTCAGCTGTAAAGACGGCTAAAGAGTAAGACCCATAAGGAGTCACAAAGGTTGCGACGTCATTTTGTTCAGTTTCACCTAATCCTGATTTATTCCAAGCTTGAACGGGAACGGTACTTCTTAAGAAGTTATGAGTATTCATAGTTAATTTAGCAATTAGCATCTCATCCCACGGTGCTCCGTTAATTTGATTATTATAAAGCATCGCAAAGAAACGAGCAGCGTCATGAGGCGAGCTAATAAATAGCTCGTTTTCATAAGAGTAGTACTTTTTATTAACATACGTATCGTAAAAACCAAGTTGATGCATATGAGGGGTAATCCGTTCTCCTCCACCTACTACATCAATAATCATGTTAGCTGCGATGTTATCACTATAAATAGCAACTAAATCAACTAGTTCATCTAAAGTAAACTCATAACCTGTCGCGTAGTCTTGAATAATTCCTGCCCCAGGAACCCGGTCTGCATCCGTTAAAACAAGAATATCTTCAGGAGCGAGTTCTTCGGTTTTGTATTGATGGTATAACTCAGCTAACGCATAAATCTTTTGCGTACTTGCTGGGAAAAAGGTTTGATTGTTAATATCTATTTGAGCCATTGTTTCATTATTAATAAACGAAGCCCCGACAATCGCTGGAATATTTTCTATCTCTTCAGCGACAACTTCATAAATCGCATTGAGAAGCTCTCGTTCACTAAAGTCAGTTTCTTCATAAGTTTCACCGGTCAAATCTTTTTTGACCCAGCCCACGGTTTGATAACCACTTTCGACTAGAAGCCAGTCACCATTAGGTGTTTCTACTTCTTCGAGTACTCCAAGGGGCGAATTTAAATAATGTTGGGATGTTGCTACTACACGAGATTCATAAGCTCCCGGAGGGGCGGTTAAAATAAATAAGTTTGGATCCGTCAAAATAATATTATAATCACACTCGGATCGTTTGAATAGGGTTTGATAATCGGTTGTTGTATCAAATAAAAGAGAGCGAGCAGGAGGACGCACGGTTTGTTGAACAATTAAACTTTTACGAGCTTCGGGCCACTCAATTGGGGATGCATGAAAGGTTATATCTTCTTGTTTTTTGCCATCTTCATAAAATTCCCACTGTTCCATATTGCGACTATACCATCCTGAATAAGGCGTGTCTTCTTGATATAAATAAGTGTCACCTTCTTCTTCATACCATTTATACCCATTAAAAGGCTCGCTATCCATTAAACGACGCTGTCTCGCGTAAGATTGTTCGCTATTAATAGATACCCGTGGACTGTAATAGCTCCATGGCATTAAATTGTCTAATTCAGCTTCATCATCGACTAAATCCATGGCACCTTCTTCATTGCGGAGTCGTTGAATATTTAAAGGATGTTCCGGCGACAACAAACTATCCACCACAACAAACGTCGAAGGATGAGTATTCATATGAACTAATCGGCTAGATGCATACTCAGTCGAGGCATTTTTTCTTTTGAAAAGTTGGTTAAAAGTTGACTTAGCGGAAGGAAAAGACTGATCTTTAAATTGGTAACTAAAGTTCCAAGCAAATAAGCCGCTAAAAGCAATGATCGCAACTAAAAAGCTGATCAATTGTTTAAAACGTTTCATAAGTTATAATCCCTCCATAACAATTTCGCTAATGGGGGTATCGACCCCTTCATCTTTAGTATGAAACACAAATTGAGGTACAAAATAGTCGTGTAATAATTGAGTTAAATAGATTTCTGCAATTTGGGTTTGAAAGACAGAAAAAGGAAGACTTTCTTTTAGTTCAATCGGGTCTTCATGGTTTTCTAAAGATTGCTTTTGAATGTAAGCTTCGTAATCTTCTAGTTCATAACCATACCCATTGGATTCGTATACTTTATGAGCAATTAATTTAAAGATAAATTCTTCTTTGGCTTGTTCTTCCAATGTTTCCTTCAAATTTCCTTGAATATTTAAGACATTACGGCAATACTCTTCAACACTCATATTGTAATCCTTTGCGTAAGTGGCTAAATAGTCTTGACGTTGTTGTTGATAATTGAGCCACTCTTCTTGATTAATGACCACTTCAGAAGATAGTTGCCAATAAGTTAAGACAAAGGGCAAAATCCGTTCATAAAATAAACGATCCGCTAAGCGGACGACATAATTATGTTTAGTTGTCTCTAACAGCTCATCTAAGGTTGATACCGACGGAATATTTAATGAGCGAATCATCTCATCAGTAATCGGTTGATTCAATGGATCATCTGAGAAAAATTCTTTAGCAATGACTGCTAAGGTCGGCTCTAAAACAGCGTGCCAGGACGGAATCGTGATTTTAAAGTAATGGTCAGGAATCGCAATTTCATCTACTGGCGTAAAATAATCAACAAGACTTTTCACTTCCTTGCTCCTTTCTATCCTTTCACAAAAAGAAGGCGCCTAGTTTCAGGCACCTTAGTTCGTTACTGCATTACTCATGCAACACTTTGTTTAAAAACTCTTTCGTACGGTTATGACTTGGCTGGGTAAAGATCTTCTCAGGTGTATCGTCTTCGACGATGTATCCTCCGTCCATAAAGATGACTCGCTCGCTTACTTCACTCGCAAAGCCCATCTCGTGGGTCACCACCACCATGGTCATTCCTTGATCAGCTAAATGTTTCATAACTTCTAATACTTCTCCAACCATTTCCGGGTCAAGTGCCGAAGTGGGTTCGTCAAATAACATAATTTGCGGCTTCATCGCTAATGCTCGGGCGATCGCGATTCGTTGCTTTTGACCACCGGATAAAGAGTTAGGAAAAGCTTTTGCTTTATCTTTTAAGCCGACTAAATCAAGTAAATGCAATGCTTCTTTTTCAGCTTCTTCTTTCGTCATGCGCTTAAGTTCCACCGGCGCTAAAGTAATATTATCAATGACGCTTAGATGCGGGAATAAGTTGAAGTGTTGGAAGACCATTCCAATATCTTGACGGACTTCATCGATATTTACGTCCTTTTGGGCAATATCTACTCCATTGACAATGACACTACCTGAATCGATTGTTTCAAGACGGTTTAAGCATCGTAGTAATGTCGACTTTCCTGAACCAGACGGGCCGATAATACATACCACTTCGCCTGGATTAACGGTCAAATCAATCGACTTTAATACTTCGTTAGAACCGAAGCTCTTTTTTAGATCTTTTACAATGATGCTTGACATCTTGAGTCCTCCTTAAAATACAACATTTTATCAATAATTGGTATCATTATACCAAACTCTTAACATATTAGATAGCACTATGAGAATTTTTCATGTATTTTAAGAAAAAGACGTGCTAAGATGAACTTAGTTATTAGACAAAGGAGAATTCATTATGACACTTCAATTAGGATTTATTGGCTTTGGCCAAATGGCTCAAGCGATGGCTAAAGGATTTAATCAAAAAGAACATCCTCCCTTTACCCTTCACGCTAGTTCCATTGACTTTGACGCTCTAACCGCTTACGCTACCCCTTTAAATGTCCAGCCCATTTCTTCTAATCAACAACTCGTCGACCAATGCGATTGGATTATCTTAGCTGTTAAACCCGACCAAGTCGAAGGGGTATTAAATGACATTGACGTGGCTTCTTTTGAAAATAAAGGCGTCATTAGTATCGCTTCAGGTATTACGTTAGATCAATTAAAACAGCGGTTACCCAAGAGTACGTCCATTTTAACGATGATTCCGAATACACCGGTATGTGTTGGGGAGGGGATTTTAATGTGCCAAGAAGATACTACCTTCACTCAAGAAGACCTCACTCAATTTAAAGATGTCTTCAGTCATTTAGGAACGATTCACTTTGCAAATGGAGACGCTTTTAAATCCTTAGCGACCTTATCTGGTTGTGGGCCTGCTTTTGTGGCGATGGTCATTGAAGCGATGGCAGATGGCATGGTTAAATATGGGGCACCACGAGATTTAGCTTATCAAATCGCTAGCCAAACCATTAAAGGAACCGCCCAAATGCAACTTGACACGAACACTCACCCAGGTGTTTTAAAAGATCAAGTAACTTCTCCAGGAGGTACGACGATTAAAGGAGTCGCTGCCTTAGAAGAAAAAGGAATGCGTCACGCATTTATTAGCGCTATGGATGGTATTTTAGATCATTAAAAAAAGAACTCTTATAAGAGTTCTTCTAATTCGTCATCGTCAGCACTTATTTTTTGATCACTATCGTCGGATAAAATAACTTCTTCTTCATAACGAAGGGCGTCCGCATTATCAAAAATGTATAATACACCGACTAATACTAAAATAGCTAACGTATAAAACAACACATTCAACCCGCTTCCACTGTGAGCGAGTAAAATATCTCGGCCGATGGCCGTAATGCCGATAATAATTAAATAACGGATCGGAATATGGTGCCCTTGAAGGATGTATTGTTTTAATAAGACAATAATTTCCAACAAAATAAACATCATTGAAATTTCTTTAACCATTGAATTGGCATTAGGGGTTACATCAAGGGGTAAAGTATTCACTGCTAAACTAAACACCATTTCAGCTAGAACAAATACAATGACGACAATTAATAATCCTAAAATAATATCTAATAATTTTTCACTTTTATCCACTAAACGCATCATTCGTTTCATAACGTCACCTCGGTACTAATTATTTTGTACCTACAAAATAGCGAATATAAGATCCTTTGTCAATTGATATTTTCACAAAGATTAAGGAGGTTTTCACAATGTCTAAAGAAAACAATCAATCCAAACAATCAACCCGCCGATCGCTAGCAGTTGGGTTAACGGGGTTATTTTATTTCGGGTCTCGTCTATACCTTTTATATCGCTTAGCGAAACAAGAAATTTTGAAATCTGAAAAAACAAAGCATAAGAAAAATCCGTCCTAAAAAGGACGGACTTTTTTTGTGTAATCCCTCATTATTGCTGAGCTAATTCACTAAACTTTTGTTGAAGTTCAGCATTTTGAGTCAACTTAACTGCTAGAGGGCTTAAAGATTGTTGTTGATCGGCAATAAAGACATAAGTTTCATTATCTTTAATTGCCATCAAGTATAAATGATCTTCACTGTCCTCTTCCATTTCAGAAGTAACATCAGAATAAACAGCAACTACATTGTAAACGCCTGGTTGTAATTCGCCCAAATCGCCTGCCCAAACAAAAGGAGCTTGTTCTACGTCCATAACTTGAGCTGCGTTTAAGGCTTCATGAGGTATTTCAATGCCATGGAAGTCGCCTACATGGTTTGGCGTATAAGAAGTATACTGTTGATCTAAACTTGGTCCCCATTGGTTAATAACAAACTCATCGAGTTGCGCTTGTTTTTCGCTTGTCCATGTTAAACCTTCTTCTTGATCTTCTACTTCCTCTTGAACCTCTTGGTCTTCTTGAGTAGGTTCTTCTGCTTCTTCCGCTGGTTCAGCGTCATGTTCTACCGGTTCAGTCGGTGTATCTTCTTGCTCCATTGAAGCAATAATCGCTTCGATGTCGTCAGAACCTTCTGCTGGTTGTTCTTCCTCTTTGGGCTCTTCTTTAGGCTCTTCTTGAGGTGTTTCTTCTTTTGCTTCTTCTTTATTTTCTGCCGGTTCTTGTTGTTCTTTTGCTTCTTCTTGAGCTTGTTGTTCTTCTTGCTCCATTGAGGCAATGATCGCTTCGATGTCGTCAGAACCTTCTTGAGGTTGTTCTTCTTTAGATTCTTCTTGTGGTTCCTCTTTTGGTTCTTCTTGAGGCTCGTCTTTAGATTCTTCTACCGACTCAGTTGATTCTTGTTGATCTTGTTCTTTTGCTTCTTCTTGTTCTTTGGGTTGGGATTCTGGATCAACCGCTGCGATTTCCGCATAAGGAATCCATTCGTTATCTACCGCAACACCATAAACTTGTTCAAAATTAAAGGTTGGATTGATCGGTTGATTATTATTATCTAAATCTAAAATCTCATGAGTCTTTGTATCGTAAGCATAACGACCTACCGTATTTGAACCGTCTGTTTCTTCAATGCGGTAAGCTAACCAATTTGGATCTTGTGGTTCTTCACCAAAATAACGATAAGCTTGTGGGGCTAACCCTGTCGCATTCGCAATGGCTTGAATAGCTGTTGCTTCCACGGGATCTTCTTGAATATGACTTGCTGCACGTTGGACTTCGCCCATTAAATAATCGCGCAATAAGGTAGCTTCAGCATCATCTAACGGCGCTGCCATATCGTAATAAGCTAACGTCCGAATTAAGTTAAGGGCTTGATGTTCGTGAGGAGGAATATTGGGTCTCAACGCTTCATAAATAAAAGTATGACTGTATAAGCGTTTAGTATCTCCTTCTCCTGATTCGATAATACCACGCATTGCTGTGTACATCGCTTTAATAGCTGGGTGGTAAAGTGTTTCGTCGTCTAAATTTAACTCGGTTGGTTTTTCTTTAGCTAATTCTTCGCGGGTTGGGTGGTTTGTTAAAGTAGGTAAAATTTCTATCCACGGACGACCCATATCTTCGATTAAACTTTTTTCTAATTGTTCTGCTGTTTCTTTATCTTTAGCTGCATCAGTTTGTTTGAATCCATCAATTAATTCACGAATCGCATTCATAAAGGCTTCGTCTTGTAAAAGCGCATTGATTTCTTCATCAGAATATCCTTGTTCTTTTAAGTAGTTTCGGACGAAGTTCTCAAAATCAGCACTTGGATCATTTCCTTCAGCTAATTGATTAATCACAAAGATCTTAATATCAGCAATCAGCATATTAATATTGATATTAGTGATTTCTTTATTCTCAATGATGTTGTTAATATTGTTAATAATTACAATCTCTTTGTCAGCGATTTTAACATCATTCGGTTTTAATTCTTTACCTGTTTGCGCAAGTAAAGCATACACTCCCGCTAAAGCTCCTTCACCGGTTACGGGTAACACCGTCGCCACACGCACTAACACATCTTTAGCTCCGGCCGTAATGGCTGCGTTTTGATAGGTTGCTTGGGACACTTGTTGAATATTTTGTGGCGTGACAATTTGAACTTGCACACCGTAACCTTTTACTTGAGGTTGGATCAGTGCACTGGAATAAACCGGTGTTGATGCGTCTGAACCATCACTTAAGTAGCGGTTAATTAAAGTGCCGTCGACTTGAATGATATTTTTATCCGGAACACCGACACCACCTAAAAGACGTTTCGTTTGATCTTTTTGAGTGGCATTCAAAGTCGCTCCTAGGGACATTAAATCTTTAGATTGATCTTGTGTTTTTTGTGCGGCGACTGCTTGAATACCGTCAACTGTTGTAAAAACAGCCGGTACTGGCATTAAAGTCAGTGCAGTGACAGCTGCTAAACTGATTGTTATTTTTCTCATAAGACAACTTCCTTTCTAAAATAAGGGGTCTATATTTCATTGCTTTTCTCATCTTTAGTGTATCAAATTTTAGAAATAAAACGAATTATATTGACAAACTTTAATAAATTAGTCACAATTTAATCACAAGTATTTTTATTTTTTCGTTACACTAGAGGCGTTCTTCCTTTGTGTAATTGAAAAACTATTTGTTCGCAATGAACTTTTTTTCAGTTTTGTATAAAAAATTTAATATTTTTTAACATTTATTGTAAAAAATGGCTTATAATCAATACGAAAGGAGTTTCGTGATGAGATTACAACGATTGAGAGCATTGAGACAAGAACATAGTTTAAAGCAAGTAGATGTAGCTGAAATACTTAAATGTAGGCAACCTACTTATTCAGATTACGAGCGGGGGAAGTTATCCTTGTCTCCTGAAGGTCTAGCCATTTTAGCCAAATATTATCACGTATCCGTCGATTATATTCTTGGCTTGACCGATGTAAAAAATCCTTATCCGCCGAGTCGTCATTTACTCAACCATTAACTTCATTAAAATTAAAAGAAGCATCCGCTTAGCCAGCCGATGCTTCTTTTTTATGCAAATAATAAATATAAAAAGTGAGCGCTACTACCAGCAACTAATCCGGCAATGGTATGACTGATTAAAGCAGGTCCCGTCGCTTCTTTAGTTCCTAACGCATCCATCATCGCAATGTGGGTTGGTAAATAACCTGACCAACACATACACATCGCGGTAAAGACCGCTATGTCATTTCCATTGGCTAATCCTTCGTGGGCTAAGTTACTTGCTACACCCACCGCTGCTCCAGCTGCGCCTAGAGCTGTAATCGGAACAGAAATACCCGCTGGATCTGGAAAGCCAAATAGAGGCGTTAAAATAAAGGATAACTTTTCTCCTACCCATGGAAGAAAAGGAACGCCTTGACCTAAGTCTCCGGTATAAAGCCCTTCTGGTCCAGTGCTGTTGGTTAGTAACACAACCGTAGTACACACAATTAGGACCCGGGAATAATGGCCACTCCCATATCAACCCCGTTCATGCCACCATCTAATAATGAAGACAGCACTCTAGATCCAACAGATCCTTCTCGGATGACTCGGCTATTTTCAGGTACGTGTTCAAAGGTACTTACACCTACGCGCTCCGTTGTGCCGTAAAGTTTTTTAGTAAAGGTTAACATTAATCGAACGGAGACAATACTTCCAATTACCGCTCCAATATTCCCAATTAAAATACTTTTACCAATGTCTTCAATCGGTAAAGCGAATAAAGTTGCTGAAACAATCAGTCCCATCCCAAAAGCTGTTCCGATATTTGTTAAGGCGGGCAACTGATATTTTTTGAAATATTGTTTAAAGTTGTCTTCACTGGCCAACGTTAAAATCGCCGGATTATCAGACATGTAACAATTCATAATACCTAAAGACGACGCGCCGGGCATATCGTAAATTGGTTTCATAATTTTAGATAATAATAAATCAATCAGTGCAATAAAACCAAACTCCGAAAAAAGTGAAGATAATGCGCCGGTAACAACGGAAATCGCCATAATATAAAGACACGTGTTAATTAATAAATCAAATGCCATCGCCATAATCGTTGACAACATATTTTGTAAGCCCATTTTTGAAGCGATCACACCAAACAGACTAAAAAAGATGACGGTGAAAATGATATTTTCTTTGCCGACGGCTTTTTTATAGTGAACAGTTTCCAATCGAACCTTCCTTTCTGCTAATGAATAATATTTATTAATGATAAATGAGATCCATTTCACAATCAAGCAGATTATTTAATCTCGTTATTTTTATATTTTACACAACTCAAAACCATTAGCAAATGTTTATCATTTTATTTTAATTTTGTTATAATGTTTATAATAATTAACTGAAGGAGTGTTACGAATGACTCAAAAGATTTTGACAACCCATGTGGGCTCATTGCCTCGAACCCCTGAATTATTAAAAGCGAATAAACAACGCTTTGCTAATAAAATTGATGACGACACGTTTAACCAAATTATCGAACAATCCATTGATCAAGTGGTTAAAAAACAAGCCGACATTGGGATCGATCAAGTAAATGACGGCGAATATGGTCACATCACCTCTGGAGCCATCGATTACGGTGCCTGGTGGAACTATTCCTTTTACCGTTTAAACGGATTGGAAATGACCGATGAAGACCGTTGGGCCAAACAAGATAAAATCCGCTCCACCCCGGGGAATATTCAACTGACAAGTTTTAGTGACCGTCGGGACCGCCAAAAGTTTCGACAGGCCTATGAAGATCCAGATAGTGGCGTTTTAGGTAAAAGAACGGCGGTAGCCAACCCTGTCTTTGCCGGTCCGGTGAGTTACAGTGGACAAGATCAAGTTCAACGTGACGTTAGTTCATTGACGAAAGCTATGAAAAAATACGGAAAAGATCAAGGATTTATGGCTGCTATCTCTCCAGGGGCTGCGGCTCGCTTGGAGGATCGCTATTATTACGATGAAGTTGCTTTACTAAACGACTTAGCTGACGCCATGCATGAAGAATATAAAGCCATCACTGATGCCGGACTCATTGTGCAAATTGATGCGCCGGATTTAGCTGAAGCTTGGGATCAAATTAACCCAGAGCCGTCTGTGGAAGATTTCCAAAACTGGCTACAACTACGAGTAGATGCGGCTAACCGTGCTTTAAAAGGTATTGATCCAAAGCTAGTTCGTTTACACATTTGTTGGGGTTCTTGGCATGGTCCTCATACAACGGATATTCCTTTTGAACACATTGTTGATCAATGTTTACAGATTAATGCGGGAAGCTTTTCGTTTGAAGCTTCTAGTCCTCGCCATGCTCATGAATGGAAAGTATGGCAAAAAGAAGGTCGCTTAGGTCCAAACCGTCAAATCGTTCCTGGATTTGTCTCTCATTCAACGAACGCCGTTGAACACCCTGAACTGATCGCTGATCGGATTGTTCGTTTTGCGGAATTGGTCGGTCCAGAAAATGTCATCGCATCAACCGACTGCGGTTTAGGTGGACGCATTCATGAACAAATTGCTTGGGCTAAATTAGAAACCCTTGTCGAAGGAGCCGCCTTAGCTTCTAAACGTTTATTTGGTTAATCCAATAAAAACAGCTTCTAACTCCGCTAAAAGTTAGAAGCTGTTTTTTACGGGTACCATTCATAAATTTCAAAACGCTGAGAGCGGTCCAAATGCCATGGTAAACGAATCGTTTGAACTAATTTGAATTCTGTTGTATTACGCAAATACTCCCGTTGGTTACGAACAGGATAATATAAAATCATCGTCACTAATCTAGGATCTTTTTCGACAGATTGTTTAATATTATCCACCACTTGCCTAAAAATCTTCATCGAAAATGGGTTAAACATATAAAACACCGTTTGGTGCGGTTCAAAGACGTATTGTTGAGCCGCTTCATTAAGTAACGTAATCGACTGCTGGGGTGAGTGCTCTTTTAAATAGCGGTCTTTATTTTCTTCTAAAAGTTCAAACTCGCCTCCATGAAGTTCAATTCCCGTCACCGGTAACTTCATAAAATGATGAATATAATAAAGAACCCGCCCTTTACCGCACCCGATATCGACAAAATGATCGGTTTCTTGAGGCATATAAGAAATAAATAATTCGTCTAAATCTTTATAAGGGGTCGGCTCGCTCCGGTGATAGTCTTGGTGGGTATCTTTATCCCCGGACCAATGAGTCCACTGAGTTGTCTTAATTTTTAACAACTCATCCATTTCTAAATCATAATTTTCCAAATTAGACTGACTCCTTTCAATGATACTATTTCACCATAGCACAATTAAAAAAAGAAGATAGCCTTATTTACCTCTTAGTCATTAGAAGGTGTATAGCGATAGACGACAAAATGGTCTACATATTCTTCAAACCAAGGCAAACTAATATAATGAATTAAGTCAAAATTCTTTTGATCTTTCATATACCCTTTAAAATCCCACATAGGGTAATACAAAATAAGATCTACACAGCGAGGATCTTTTCTTAAAGAGAATTCGATTTGTTGCATCACTTGGTCAAAAATCATTAAACTAAACGGATTAAAAAAGTAAAATACATTATGTTCTGGTAAAACCGTAAAGTCTTGGGCCGGGACGTTTTCTAACGTAATGGAAGCTCGGTTAGGAAAACTTTGTTGATAAGCTTGTTTATTTGCTTTCAATAATTGGAACACTTCTTCATTAAGTTCAATGGCTGTTGTCGGGACGTTGAAGCGTTGGTTAACGTAGAAAATCATCCGCCCTTTCCCAGCACCTACATCAACAAAATGAGCCTTTGGAGGCAGTTGGTATTCCGCAAATAAAGCATCAATTTCTCGGTATCCAGTGGCTTCGGTGCGTTCATAGTGAATATACATTGGATCGGTCATTGACCATTCATGGGTCCCACCTGTTTGGACGTTTAATGTTTTATCATTCATGTTGATCTTCCTTTCGATCGCTTTTGGGTAGCTTAATTTTAAGTTTCAACCTGCTTGACGCCTAGGGATATTCTTGTTAGAGTTAAACCGTTATGTTATAGTAGAACAGTTTATTTTAGAGCTGTTTGTTATTTTAATTTTATAAATAAGCTGTTACTTTAATAGTAGGAGGTATGCCCATGACATTACAAGAATATAATACTCAAGAATTACGTCAAGAGCTAGAAGAAATGAACCGTGTCGAAATTGCGGAGTATTTAACCAATGCGTCTAAAGAAGAACGTCTCATCGCCATTGCCTTAATCGACAAAGCGGATCTAGCCGATGCCTTTGCTTATATGGATCCTGATTTGCGCGCCGATCTATTAGAGTCAGTCAGTGGACCTGAAGCCTTAGAGATCTTCAACGAGATGGACTCGGACGAGGCGGTAGATACACTACAAGAACTGCCATCTAACATGGTTATTCGCTTATTAGCTGACTTACCCCCAAGACGTCGCGAATTGATGAACAAAATTTTACGCTACCCTGAAAACAGTGTCGGTAGCTTAATGAACGTGGATTACGTTAATATGCGTGCTGATACTTCCACTGAAGAGGCTTTACGTCTTGTTCGTCAGTCCCGTGCAGGTGCAGAGCACTTACAAGATATTTTCATTACCAGTCAAGAACGCGAATTAATCGGTGTGGTTCACTTAGCCGATTTAATCCGTCACGATGAAGATACCATTACCAGTTTAATTAACTGGTCGCCTGTTACGATCGGAACAAGAGATAAGCCAATGGAAGCAGCGGAACTCTTTACAGAATACCGCTTACTTGCTTTACCGGTTCACGACTCTGAAAATAAACTCGTCGGGGTGGTCACTGCCGATGACATTTATCCATTAATTCAAGAAGAAGTTCACGATGAGTACGCTCGTTCTCAAGGTATTCGTGAAGACGAAGAAGATATTGACTATTTAGATACGAGTGCTTTCTCCCTCGTCCGTCAACGTATTGGTTGGTTACTGATCTTAATGATCGGTGCAACCTTTACCGGATGGGTTATCCAATCTTATGAAGATGTACTCGAAGCGTCCGTTGTTTTAGCAGCTTATATCCCAATGTTAATGGACTCAGGAGGAAACGCTGGTTCCCAGTCTTCTACTTCCTTAATTCGTGCATTAGCACTCGGAGAAGTAACGGTTAGCGATTACTTAGTTGTTATGTTTAAAGAGTTACGTGTCGGAGTTATCGTCGGAGTTGTGATGGCGTTAGTTAACTTAGCTCGTATTATGTTAATGGACGGTGTTTCTTTACAAGTAGGTCTAACTGTCTCCGTTACGTTAGTCTTAACAATTATGATGGCTAAATTTGTTGGGGGTGGACTTCCTTTATTAGCTGAGAAGTTCAACTTAGACCCGGCAGTCATGGCTGGTCCATTAATTACCACAGTCGTTGATACTTTTGCTTTACTTATTTACTTTAAAGCAGCTCAACTTCTATTAGGATTGTAAAATGTGACGTCTCTTCACTTTGAAGGGACGTTTTTTGTTTATATAAGGAGTATTTAGATGGTTTTAAGTTTTGCTTTAATCCTTTTAATAGGATTTATTTTTGGAAAAATCGCTCAAACAATAAAATTACCCGGGCTGATCGGCATGATGGTCGCCGGCATTTTAATGGGTCCAAGTCTTCTTCATTGGATTGATGATACGACTCTTTTAATTTCACCGATGTTAAGACAGTTAGCGTTAATTATTATTTTAATGCGCGCTGGACTCACATTAAATATCAATCAACTGAAAAAAGTGGGTCGGCCCGCTTTACTAATGAGTTTTGTGCCGGCCACAATGGAAATCATTGGCGTCACCTTGTTTAGTACGTGGCTGCTAGGTCTTTCTTTAGTAGATGGAATATTATTAGGGACGATTTTAGCAGCGGTCTCTCCCGCCGTGGTGGTTCCTTCCATGATTAAAATAATCGACCAAAAATACGGAACAAAAGAAGGGATTCCGCAAATGATTTTAGCAGCTGCTAGTATTGATGATATTATCGTCATTGTCTTATTTACTAGTGTTTTATCCATTGCGACAGGAAGTTCCTTTAACGCTGCGAACTTACTCCAAATTCCTCTTCAAATCGGTGGCGGAATTGGTGTGGGGTTACTACTGGGTTGGGGATTGAAGCAACTGTTTCAACGTTTAACCTTTAAACCTATGGAACAATTTATTATTCTATTTGCTAGTTGTTTGTTAGCCGTAGGGTTAGAAAATCAATTTAACTTGCCCATTTCTAGTTTACTAATCGTCATGACCAGTTGTATGACCCTAAACCATTTCCAACCTCAATTGACTGAATCTTTAAGCCAAAGAACGGAATCTATTTGGCAAGTGGCACAAATCTTTTTATTTGTTCTTATTGGGGCTGCCGTTGAAATTAGTCAAATGAAACACGCTGGTTTTATTGCTTTAGTGGTCATTTTAGGAGCCTTAGTCTTTAGAATGTTTGGCGTCTGGCTCAGCCTTTTAAAAACGCCCTTTACTTCGAAAGAACGATTATTCACCATGCTTGCTTACACACCTAAAGCAACGGTACAAGCAGCGATTGGGGCCATTCCTTTAGCCAGTGGCGTCCCTAGTGGTGGATTACTACTAGCGGTAGCCGTTATTTCGATTTTATTTACAGCTCCAATGGGGATTATTTTAATTGAAAAAACTTACCGAAAACTATTAACTCCGTCTTAAAGACGAAAAAACGCTTCAACCTTTTCTTGGTTGAAGCGTCTTTTTTTATGACCTGATAGGAATGTAAACAATGAGTCGGTCCCGTTCTTTAATTTGGGTACGACCATTGGGAATGATGTAATGTTCGTCTCGAACTAAAGCTAAAATCATTCGGTCTTTCATACTGACCACTTGACCAATTTCTTGGTCGATCCATGGGTGGTGACGGTGAATATAAATGGTTTGTAAATGAATTTCTTGGTCTGTAATTAAAGGAGGAGCGGCTAAATAAACTTTATCTCCTGGTTGAATTAACACATCTCCTCGGGCTACTTCTGTTTTGTCGTTATGGGTAATGAGTAAAATTAACAAATCACTTAATAACTGGGTATCTTTAACGTAAGTATTGGCCCACTCATGTGAGGGTGTAATGTCAATTTCAATAATTTGAACGTCCAAACTTTCCCTAAAGTCCGCAAAAGTTGTGATTAAGTTTTCCTTTTCGTCAATTCCACCAGCTCTTGTCGCAACCACTGGCAACATACTTCCTTGAACGAGTAAAGACAAGAAAGTGATAATAAAGACGATATGGAAGAAGTCTTGGGATAAGAAACCAATTTGACTCATAGAAATCATTGTTAAAATTAAAGCAGACGCTCCGCGAAGTCCCGCCCACGCAACAACTATTTTAGCTGCTCGGGTTAAGACGGGGTTGTTGTGAAGTAAAATCCACATCGCAGCAGGGCGAATAACTAATGTTAAAACAACAAAAATTCCAATCGCTGGTAAAAGGTTTTGAACGAGGGGTTGCCAACTGACAACTAACCCAATGAGTGTAAATAATACTAACTGCATTAAATCAGTTAACCCTTCAAAGAAGTGAATCACTTCATACTTATTATGGAAGTTCTCACTACCAATAATAAGGCCCATAATAAAGACACCTAAATATCCATTACCGCCAAACATTTCTGTTGCACTGTAGCTAACCACTACTAAGGCAAATAAAATTAAAATTTCAGCGTTATCAAACCCGGTAAATTCCGTATTGAGTAAAAAGTCAAAGATTTTAGAAGCAATAAACCCAATGAGTAAAGCAATCCCTACTTGAACGATTAACATCCCGGCAATCCCAGCGCCTGAAACCGTTCCTTGATACCATTGAATAATAATGGCTAAGACCATATAACCAAAGGGGTCGTTACTTCCACTTTCCATCTCTAAAGTGGGCGCGGCCCCTTTAGATAGACTTAAGTTATGAAACTTTAAAATATAAAACACACTGGTCGCATCTGTTGGACTTAATACCGCAGCCGTTAATAGAGCAATAATTACCGGAAGCTTTAATACATAAATATTAAATAATGCTAACGCTCCAAAGGTTAAAAAGACTCCCATGGACGCTAAGAGTGTCGCCGTTTTGACCATAGTTCGGCCCATGAGCCAGTTAATAGAAAAGCCCCCATAAAACATAATGAAAATGAAAAACACACTAGCAATGGGTTCAATTAAGTCAACGGTTTGCTCGGTTAGACTAATATTAAAGATAATCCCTAAAATACCACCAATAAGTAAAAATAAAATTAAAATAGGTAGCCCTCGCTGACTCCACCACCGATTCAGCAATAGACCTACTAATAAGACGGCGCTAGCTAATAAAAGCAGCCCGTTTAAAGAAGCCATCTCCATCCCTCCTTAATATATAACTTAAATTGTACCACACCTTTAACAAATTACTTATCCCACTCAATATAGCCTTTTAGTAATTGGTAAGTGTTTTCTAACGCATCAAGATGAGTGCGCTCCATGCCATGACTATTCGCCACTCCGGGTCCTACTAACCCGGCACGAATATTAGCGCCACCTCTTAAAGCTGCACTGGCGTCACTACCGTACATTGGATAAATATCCACCGCGTAATTTAAGTCATTTTTCTTGGCATAACAAATTAAATCACTGGTCAATTGATAATCATAGGGACCACTAGAGTCTTTTGCACAAATGGATACATCAAATTCAGTTGTCTCTAAATCCAGTCCAATCGCTCCCATATCAACGGCTAATAACTCGCTCACTGTTTCCGGCAACCAGGAACAGCCATGGCCTACTTCTTCATAAACAGTAAATACAAAAGCTAAGTTCGTAGAAGGTTTGACGACACCTTTAGCAATATCATGAAGTAAATGCACTAAAATAGCAACCGATGCTTTATCATCTAAAAAGCGTGATTTAATAAAGCCACTAGATGTAATTTGCGTTTTCGGATCATAAGCGACAATGTCGCCGTTTTGAATCCCTAATTCTTTCACTTCTTCTTTGGAAGATACTTTCTCGTCAATAACGACGTGAAGTTCATCTACAGACCGTGAGCGAGTAGAAGCGTCTTTATGAACATGAACGGAAGTGGACTTGGATAAAATCGTCCCCGTATAAACGGCACCGGAGCGAGTAATAATTTGACAATACTCCCCGTCTAACGTGGGGGTTAGGGGTCCACCTAACGTGGTCACGTTAAGGGTTCCGTCGCTATTAATCGAACGCACCATTAAGCCAAGTGTATCTACGTGAGCACTCAATGCTCGGGTTATCTCTTCATCCTCTCCTTTAACTTTAACAACTAAATTGCCTTTAGGGGTTAAATAGGTCCGAAAATGATATTGTTTTAAGTAATTTTCTAAAAACGCAATCGCTTCATCGGCATACCCTGTTGGGCTAGGAATTTCTAAAAGAGCGGTTAAATAATCAAGAACTAATTCTTTATTAAACGTCATCAGTTTCTCCTTTACATATGAGTCTTTGCAACAAGTTATCAACTTAATTATAAGCTTTCCAGTCGCTTGTGCCAATGAAGAACAATTAAAAAATCCCTCTAGCCACTTGGACTAAAGGGATCACATTATTTTTCAATGGTTAAAGGTTCTAACGCCCGGTCGATTTCTTCTTTATTAACATCGACTTGAAGTAATGCCGCTGCGTTATAAGCACCTTCGACTAAAGCCGTATGATAGACATGAACGGTTTTGTCAGACATTTCTTGGGCCATTTCAATATTCATTAAGGCACTACCTAAATCAAAAAAGGCAAGAATTTCATCACTTGGGTGGGTTTCAATGGCGTTTAATACTTTATCAAAGGACGTTCCCACTTCACCTTCATTGGTCCCGGCGGCTAAAACAATCTCCACATCGGGAGCCACTTCTTTAATTAAAGTCTCTACCCCTTCAGCAATGCTCGGCACGTGAGAGACTAATAGTAATCCGTATTGACTCATTTAAATCACCCCAGCTTCAAGCAAGCTTTCAAAAAAGTAACCGCTAGATTGACTTCCCGGGTCAATATGCCCTACAGAGCGTTCTCCTAAATAAGACGCGCGCCCTTTATTGGCTTTTAAATCTTTTGTACTTTCTACCCATTGAGTGATTTTGTTAGCATCAATGGTTTCATCTTTTTCTAAAGCGTCAACGACTTGTTGCCAAACATCCACCATGGTTTTGTCGCCTACTTGAGCTTGGCCTCGTTTTTGAATACCTTCAAGCCCTGCTTGAACGATCGGTAAAACATCTGTCGTTTCTTTAGCTTTTTTAGCCATCGAAAGCATGGCTGAACCATATAACGGACCACTGGCTCCACCGACATTACTCATCAGTTCCATAGCCGCTTTTTGTAACACTTCAAAGACTTCATTAAAGTCTTGACCTTCTAAAGCGCTACTTAATGCCTTAACCCCGCGATTCATATTAAATCCGTGGTCTCCGTCCCCAATGGGCGTGTCTAATTCACTTAAATAGACATGATTATCTTCTACTTTTTGACTAAATAATTGTAAGGCTTTTAACGTATTCTCTACTGTAAACATCGAATCTTCCTTCCTGTTACCAACCAATAACGTCTACGTCTTCTTTTAAGTAAGCGGTGATTTCTGGTGTTAATTGAATCAGTGTTAAAGAGAGCCCTTGCATATCAATGGCCGTCATATATTCTCCCACTTTAGAAAAAGAAAGAGTTAATTCTTCATCTGTTAATAGGTGGTGAACATCGTTATAAAAAACAAGTTGCTCCATTAGAGGAGTTGAGCCCATGCCGTTCACTAAGACACCGTATTCGTCTCCTTTATTCCACTCAAAAGCGGGCTTCATCTTACCAATAATTTCTTTAGCAATATCTAAAGAAGACTGCATCGCTTCGCGGCTATAACCTTGCTCCCCGTGAATTCCTACGCCAAACTCTAACTCATCTTCTTCTAAAGTAAAGCCCGGGTGGCCCACTTCAGGAACTGTTGCGCCAGATAAAGCCACGCCAATGGTTTTGGTGCGTTGAACGACTTCTTCTCCTAAAGTGACTAATTCTTCTAAAGTTGCTCCACTTCTAGCCGCAGCACCTAACACTTTATGAACTAAAATCGTTCCTGCGACCCCGCGGCGCCCTTGGCCAGCTTCTTCAATGGAAATATCATCGTCAACAATCACTTTACCGACTTGAATGCCGTCCATTTCCGCCATTTCCATCGCAAATTCAAAGTTCATCACGTCACCGGAATAGTTTTTAATAATTAATAAAACTCCTTCGCCGGTGTCCGCTGCTTTAATGGCTTCATAGACTTGGTTGGCGGTAGGAGAAGTAAACACTTGCCCACAAACAGCAGCCGTTAACATGCCGTCACCAACAAATCCAGCGTGAGCCGGTTCGTGACCACTTCCTCCCCCACTAATGAGTCCGACTTGTTTAGGTAAATCTTTACGAATAATGACATCTAAATCCGGAAGACGTTCAATTTTATCACTATAAGCTAGGGACAACCCTTGTAACATCTCGTCGAGTAATTGATCCGGTTGGTTAATAATTTTCTTCATTCTTTAACACTCCTTTATGTAAACATGACAGCGTTTTCAAGTTTATTTTACGGATTTTTGGAAAAGGTTGCAATTAAAAAGCATGACTTAGCTTGACTAAATCATGCTTAAACTTTAGTGAGTTTCTTGATAGATTTCACTGGCAAAGGTCATTAATTCTTGAATACTTTCTTCTAAATGGGTCAACAATTGATCCAGAAGTTCTTCGTCTTTTTTAAAGGAGGTTGCTAATACGTAAGAATCAGCTCCCACAACATACCCCATCCCAAAACCATTCGGTTCTACGGGTTGGAAGCCGAATTTGTCAATGTAAAGCAGCGGAACAGAACTTGTTGATAAAGGGCTGGATTGAATGACGCTAAACGCTTTAGTATCGAATAAAGGTACCGGGTTCTGTTGTTGTTCTTTGTCACGCAGTTCTTGATAAGCTTGTTGAAGGCCAAATAAATAACGATTGACCCCGTGACCGGCTTGGCAATCTTTTGAGCGGCGGTAATGCTCGTTTAGCGCCTCAATCATTTGTTGATACACTTCTTTTGAGCGCTCGCCTTGATTAAATCGATGGACAAAAGCTTTACTTCCCTTAGAAACCGGGCGTAAACACTCTGTGCGGCCTTTAAAGAAGGTGCGCAGATCAACAGCGACATAGGTGTTGTAAATCGCGTTAAAGGTCCTTTTTTGCGCTAATTGAAGAGCTAAATGGAAGAACCCGTCGGCACTTAAAATTCCCGCCTCCCGGAGCACCTCCCGGGTTAAATAAGGCATTTCTAGTAAATGAATTGACAAGTTATTTACATACGCCTTATGTTCTTGGGCCATACGAGCTAATGTGTCTTTTTGTTCGTTAGTTAAATTAAATTCAATTTCTTGAACAGGAACCGGCTGGCTGGTCCTTTTCTTTAAATCAATCGTTTCTAAATATCTATTTAACTCCGCTGCATAATACCCTTGAGTTCCACCGTCAATAAAAGTATGATCCGACATAATAGCTACTTGAGCATCATCGGTGAAGACTAATTGATGACCTTTTCCGTGCCAACGATTAATGGTTTGGTTATTATAATAGGCATTTCTCATTCGGTCAGGGACGTTATCCGTCGTCACTTCGTCATAACAAATCATCAAAATACTATCTTTAATTTGTTGATGGGCTTTTTGGTTTTTACGGTCTTTCATAAGTTCTTCTTGTAGCCGAGCTGCTTTATTACGGTCACAAGCTAAACTCATTAAATTAGCATTAATAGGCTTGGTCTTTAAAGACGAGGTTATAACAGACGTCACCGCTTTATTGATTTGATCGTAAGGGAGCACTTGACCGTCTTTAATTAAGGGAATATTAAATAAACGATTTCTAAAAAGTAACACCCCGTGAGTCGATTCGCCGTCATAAATATAATAGTCGTCTTCTTCTAGTTTAGGAATTCGTAAACTAGCATATAATCCGTGAAGTTGATCTAAAGAATACTGACGTTTACCTACCTTCACATCAGGAACGCCTCGATGTTTAAAGTCTAAGTACATTTTGGCAGTTGCATAAAACGTTGCGGCAATGCGCTGAGACGCACTCGCTTTTTGAATACTTGGAGTCTCCATTAAAAAGACGGCATTCACTTCCGGAGCCACTGGACCTCTAGAAGATAAATAAGCTTCATTTAACCACCAATCAATCAACCAGTTACTGTTAGGTCCCGTTGCTTTAGCGATTAACTGTTGATGGAGTTTTTTAGCGATCGGTTGATTTAAAAAGTCATTCACTAAATGTTGTGCAATTAAGTAATCTTGATTAGAAATAAGGGGCTCGACCCACTGTAAAAACTTCATCAGCATGTCTTTTTGGTCGGGAACGGGTAGTGTGGGTAAATGATAAATATTTTTTATAGGATGTGGATAATTTAGCATGAGAAACCCCTTTCAATTTCAAGTAATAATAAAACCGCTCTCGCCTTCGCAAGATCGGTTTTCATTCATGTCTATTATAGACGAATCATTTAAAAAAGCGAATAGGACCCTTTAAAAGCTCCCCAAGAAAGCATCTAAAATAATTTCTACATCCGTACGCTCATCTCGTTGTTTCATTCCTTCTTGAACTTTCGCTACACGGTCTGTAATAATGCCGTCGACTTGAGACAAGGTGAAACGTTTAATAGAACTTTCCGTATTAACTGTCCAGACAATGGATTTTTTATCCGCTTTTCGAATCGCATCAATCTTTTCTGACGTCGCTTCCTCTTCTTCCATAATTAAATAATCACTCACTAAAGAACTGGTGCGTCCAATAGAAAAGAAGTAAAGGTAGCCCGTTTTAATGTTAGGATAGTGGGTGCTGGCATATTGAATTAAAGAATAATCTAAAGATAAAAGAGCTGTTTCTTCTTCCATTCCCTTATCCTTAATCATCTTTACGACGTCATCTACCATTTGACGGTTGGCCGTAGGACCTTTTAATTCAATGAGTAAACCAATTTTACCTTTAGCGGCGTCTAAAAATTCTTCCAAAGTAGCAATCGGCTGAGAAGGACGATTCGGGTTAAATAAATCCATAATTTTCAGCTGTTTAATTTCGTCTAAAGTCAATTCACTAGACGCTTTATTAACTCCGGCGACGCGTCGAAGAGTATTATCGTGGTTAATAATATAATGATTGTCTTTTGTCCGTTGAACGTCGATTTCACTCCAAGTCGCCCCTAATTCAGCCGCTTTTTCCATGCCTAAAATCGAATTTTCCGCTGCTAAATCCCCGCCCCCTCGGTGAGCGACAATCGCAATTTCGTGATCCACTTTAAAAATCTCTTCGAAATAAGTTCCCATAAATAAAGAAATTAAAAGATTAAACCCCAATAAAACACCGATAATTCGCTCTAACGACAAAGCATGGCTGTCTAGCCAATTGTCCCAACGAGGCATAAACGTATCAAAGGTATAGTCCGGATTTACCTTCATATCAAAATGAACCGAGTGCCCTTCTTGATTATGATAGCGGTAAAATAAAAGAGTCAGGCGATAACAAATAAAGGGAACCGTCATTAACCCTAGAAACGTTAACACTTCCGCAACGGTTAATGTAAAAAGTAGAGAAATAAAACGACTCAAAAATTCTCCCGGAAGCCACTGAATAAAGTTTAAAACAAAAGGAACAATAAAACGCAATCCGGCAATGATTCCAATGGAGACTAAAATCGTTTTACCAAAAAAATCTACAACAAAAGCTTGCCAGTGACGTCTCATTAATTGTCTTGACTCTTTTAACGCTTCAAAGGGAGGGAGCTTTTCAATTACTAAATAGTGGAAAAAGAAAATATGAATAATGGAAACCATCGTAAAAATGGCTAAAACTGTATAGTAAATTACGGAATAAGTGGGGTCACTGTAAATAACATCGGTTATAAAATTAGGTATTTTAAATTGCTCCAAAACAGAAACCCCGAGCCCAACCCCCACTAAAGGAGTAATAAAAGCCACATATAACATAATGATAACACCGGAAGGTTTCATTAAAGACTTTAACGAACTCATCGCAACAGATAATAAATCTCTCGCCGTCATTTGCAGGCGACCTTCTTGAATTAACGCACTCATCGCAATAAAGGCGTTAATGTCCATGCCGATAAGTAAAGCGATAAAGGAAAAGGACATTAAAAGAAGTCCAGCTCCTTGTAAACTAAATAAAAAACTTAAATAATCCCCACTGGAAATACTTTCGCGTCCTGCTGACTGCATTAACAAATCTAAAAGGTATTGAAATATAGGAAAGACTACAAAAAACAATAACATTTTGGTCAATAATTGATATTTAGTATAGGACCAAACCACATCCATATAGTGGTCCCATTTTTCTTTGTCGAACTCTTTCATCCCCCGTCCTCCTTATATAAAAACACCCCTTTACTGAGCTGCAGTAAAGAGGATTAGTCGACTATTTACTTAACCACTCTTTTAAGACAACCGCATTATTATGCTTTTCATCTTTAGCCCCATAAAGAAGCCAAACATCCCCTTTTTGTTGTTCTTTTTTTACGGTTTTAACAAAGTCTTGAGCTTTATCATTATCGTCCAATTCTTTCATATATTTGTCTTTAAACTCATCAAAACGGTTCTCTTTGTGGTCATACCATGTCCGCAGTTCTTTAGACGGAGCAAGGTCTTTGACCCAATCAAAAGGTTTTAAATCCTCTTTAGCAACCCCTCTCGGCCATAAACGGTCCACTAATATACGGTGACCTTTTTGAGGAAGTGGTTTATCATAAACGCGGTGAAGTTTAACCGATCCTTTAGTCATCAAATAGCCTCCTTTTTTTGAAAAATGAATCAAACTAATACAAAAATTGTACCACATTCAAAAGGATTTAGTTATGATTCTAACAAATAAAAAAGCCATCACTCCTTAAAAGAGGATGACTTATCACTTTGATTAACGGTCCCATTTGAACCCTTCGTCTTCTCGAGTAATCGGACGAATGACCCGGCAAGGATTTCCCACCGCTACGCTATGACTAGGAATATCTTTTACGACAACACTACCTGCTCCAATCACTACATGGTCACCAATCGTGACTCCAGGTAGAACTTGTACGCCAGCCCCAAACCAAACGTGGCTTCCCACGGTAATCGGGTAAGCGTATTCTAAACCTTGATTACGTCTTGGTGTGTCAATGGGGTGTCCCGCTGTGTAAAATCCACAATTAGGAGCGATAAAGACGTGATCGCCAAAGGTGACTTTCCCGCCGTCTAAAATGACTAAATGATGATTAGAGTAAAAATGATCCCCAATTTCAATGTTATAGCCGTAATCACACCAAAAAGACGGTTCAATACTAAAATGCTCCTTTGTTTGACCTAATAATTGCTGGATCAATGCTCGTCGCTCTTCGTGTTGACTAGGACGTAATTGGTTATAATCGTAACACAACTCTTTAGCTCGCAAGCGTTCTTTAATTAATTCATCGTCATAGTTAGCATCATACAACTTTTGTTGTCGCATCTTGTCTCTTTCACTCATCCTATAACTCTCCTTACTAAAAAAACTCAAGTCTTGTTATTCATTATACAAAACTTGAGCGAAGATAGTGTGCAATTAGTAAACAAGTAATAGGCGAATGATTCGTCTTACATCCCTTTATCCCACTCCTTTAAATTGTTTACGGTTAAATTTTAAAATAGTTATTCGCTTGTGTCAACCGGTTCCACAAAATGTTTTGTGTATAATAAAGACAGTAAGATATAATACTATTCACGGAGGTGTCTTAATATGAGTAATGTGACCATTCACGATGTAGCTAAACACGCTGGCGTTTCCGCGACGACGGTTTCGCGAGTGATGAATAATCGCGGCTATATCAGTGAAGAGATGCGCAAAAAAGTTCATGCCAGTATGGAAGCTTTAAATTATAGCCCTAACCAAATGGCAAGGTCACTTTTTAAAAAAGAAACAAAATTTATCGGACTAATTATTCCAACAACGGCTAACCCTTTCTTTGGCGAGTTAGCTTTTCATATTGAACATGAATTAGTCAACCAAGGATATAAATTATTAGTATGTAACAGTATTGACCGCGAGGATAATGAAATTGAGTATTTAAAAATGCTTCAAGAAAACCGCGTCGACGGCATTATCGTCGGATCTCATAACATTGGTATTGAAGAATACGACAAAATTTCTATTAAAATGGTCTCTGTGGAACGTAAAATTCACGAGGATATTCCAACGATCCAATCGGATAACTATTATGGCGGAAAACTTGCTGCTGAAGTTCTTGTAGAAGAAGGATGTAAAAATATTTTATGTATTTCCGGAGACCCCAAAGTTGACACACCGGCTAATAACCGTTTAGTCGCTTACTTAGACTACATGAAAGAATTAGGCTACCCAACTCACAAAGCCTACATCCCTTTTAACTTGTCTGCTGAAGAAAAACTTGAAAAGGTTCAAGCCCTTCATATTAAAGAACAAGGCTATGACGGAGTACTAGCTGGAGACGACGTGATGGCGTCGATTGTTTTAAATCATTTAACAAAAGAAGGACTTAACGTCCCCGAAGATGTTAAAGTGGTTGGCTTTGACGGCACGGAAACCGTCCGCACTTTATTGCCCCACTTAACCACCATTGAACAAGATATTAAACAATTAGCAAAAGAAAGCGTCACCACCATCCTCAAAAAAATTAAAGACGAACCTATTGATGAATTAAAAGTCGTTCCAGTAAAATTACATAAAGGAACCACCGCATAAAATAACGGCTAAAGTCCAAAGACTTTAAGCCGTTTTTCATTTGTTGAAAGAAAAAAGAGCGTCTCACTTTCAACTCTTGCATTTTTTTCATTTGTTGAAAGTAGAAACCCACTCTCACTTTCAACTTTTGAAAAATTTTACGATCTTGAAAGTGAGGAGGTATTTTTCTGTCGTTTCGTCTTCAAAATTAACCATACTTTGGGAGCTTTTTACTTTTAAAGCATCTTCATCAACTTCATCTATAATTGCCGCGAAAGCTCTTAACTTCTTTGTTCGACAAAGCTGTCTAAACTAGCATTACGCACGCAAAAAAACACAAAAAAGTAATAGTATTTCTAAAAAAATTTGCTAAAATTATTCGGTAAAATTGAACATCATTCGACGATTGAAGGGAAGATGCATGATGATTTATGTTATTGTAATTGCTGTGTTTATTATTAGGTTATTTTTTCTAAAAATTTCCATCAAAAACGAAAAGAGAATACTTAAAGACGGCGGGAAAGAATATGGTGTAGAAAATTCTAAACGAATAACGATCTTACATATCCTCTTTTACTTAGGCTGTCTTATCGAAGCACTCATTAAAAAGCCAGCTTTTGATACCATTAGTTTTATCGGATTAGTACTAATTATCTTTTCCATCTTTATGTTGTACACTGTTACGCGATTGTTAAAGGATATTTGGACGGTTAAATTAATGATTTTAAAAAATCATCAGTTCGTGGACCATTGGCTATTCGTCAATATAAAACACCCTAATTACTTCTTAAATATTTTATCTGAATTAGTAGGACTGGCTCTTTTATGCCATGCATCCTATACCGCTTTAATTTTGTCTCCTTTATATATTTATGTCATGTCTATTCGAATTAAGGAAGAAGAACAGTTATTAAAAGAAGTCATTATTCCAAATGGAGTAAGAGAAAGTTAACAGTGTCAATTAAACGAAAAACAGCGCAAATATTTGTGCTGTTTTTTGTAGCTTCTCAGGTATCTTCTATTTGGGTGACATTTTGGGTGACATTCTCTTATTGTTAAATCAACTCATTAAAAAATCCGACGTAAATTTTTGCGTCGGTTTTACGTCGGTTTTTCCGACGATTAGTTAAAACCAACTGCCAAATAGAGCGTAATATAAACTGAGACACTTTCGTGTCTGACCTTTAAACCCAGGTTTCACCGACATTTTGACCGACATTCTCTTATCGGCAAATAAACCCATTAAAAAACCGACGTAAATTTTTGCGTCGGTTTTACGTCGGTTTTTCCGACGATTTAATTGTTTTCGTCGCCGACGATTAGTTAAATTCACTAGCCAAGTAGATTTTAATATATGCTGAGGTACTTTCGTGCCTGGCCTTTAAACCTGGTTTTCACCGACATTTTGACCGACATCTTGACCGACATTTTGGGCGACATTCTCTTATTATCAAATCAACTCATTAAAATCCGACGCAAATTTTTGCGTCGGTTTTGCGTCGGTTTTTCCGACGATTTAGTTGCTTTTGTTGCCGATGATTAATTAAAAAATAGGTTTTAGTATAAACTGGGACACTTTAAAGCATACAAAAAGACCGCGATTTTTACTCACGGTCTGTGTCTGTTTATTTCTATTCCCACTCAATCGTTGCAGGTGGTTTTGGGGTCATATCATAAACGACACGGTTAACGCCGTCAACTTCGTTAACAATACGTGCAGAGACTTTATCTAATACATCCCAAGGAATACGAGCATAGTCACTTGTAATCGCATCAACAGAGTGAACGGCACGTAAAGCAATAGTATGGTCATAGGTACGGCGCCCATGTTTTTGTCCGACACTTTGAATGTTTGGTAATACCGCAAAGTATTGCCAAATATCGCGGTCTAACCCAGCATTAGCAATCTCTTCTCTAAAGATCGCATCCGCTTCACGAACTAATTCCACCTTCTCGTCCGTAATCTCCCCTAACACACGCACTCCTAAACCAGGTCCAGGGAAGGGTTGACGCCAAACAATGGATTCAGGCATTCCTAACGCTAACCCTAACTGACGAACTTCGTCTTTAAAGAGTAAAGATACCGGCTCAATTAATTCAAAGGTCATATCTTCAGGAAGTCCTCCCACGTTGTGGTGAGATTTAATGACTTGTCCTGTCATTGAAAGAGATTCAATAATATCTGAATAAATGGTTCCTTGCGCTAAAAAGTCAATATGGCCGACTTTTTCAACTTGATCATCAAAGACTTCAATGAACTCGCGACCAATAATTTTACGTTTTTCTTCAGGATCTGTTTCGCCTTTTAGTTCTTTAAAGAAACGATCCTTAGCATTGACACGGCGAATGTTTAAGCCGAATTGTCCCAGTGCTTCCATCACTTCGTCTCCTTCGTTTTTACGAAGTAAGCCGTGGTCTACGAAAATACATGTTAACTGATCGCCAATGGCACGTTGGAGTAATACCCCAACCACACTGGAGTCGACCCCGCCCGATAAAGCAAGAAGGACTTTTTTGTCGCCAACGGTTTCTCTAATTTTAGCAATTTCAATGTTAATAAAGTTCTCCATATTCCAATTGCCCGTTGCACTACAAATGCCGTATAAGAAACTATGTAAAATATCATTACCATGAACGGTTTCATCGGCTGCTGGGTGGAAATGAATACCATAACGGTGTTTTACTGTATCTTCAAAAGCGACAATTGGTAAATGTTCGCTCGTTGCGCTCACTACTGCTCCGTGAGGAACCGCAACAGTTTCACGTGCGTGGGATAACATAACCACATCGGCTTGAGGAATTGCTTTAAATAGCCCTTGTTCGTTATCTACGACTTGAATCGTTTCTAATTCATTATTGACTTTAGGCATTAAACCTAATTCGCCACCATAAAATTTCGTTAAATACTGCATTCCTGTTCCAATCCCTAAAATAGGAACGGCTAAATCGAAAATCGCTGGATCTAACTCAAATTGATCGGTATCGTTAATCATGCCAGATTCTCCGGCGATAATAATTCCTTTAACGTCTCCTAATTTTTGAATGTCTTCTGCTGTAGCGGTAAAAGGAACCACTTGGCTAAAAACATCCATCTCGCGAATTTTGCGGGTTAATGCTTGGTTATGGCTACTTCCTAAATCGATAATAACAATTTGTTCCATTGCCTCAATTGAATCAATCATCTTTTTCCTCCATTAATTAATATTTTCTAACATACACGGTGTCGATGCGGTGGTCAGGAGCCTTATATAAAACAACATCGGCTTGATTACGAGTCGGTTCAATATATTGAATTAAGTTAATTAAGTTGACTCGCTGCCAAACACTTCGGGCGAAGGTGAGTTGTTCTTTTTTTGTTTTATGACTTAATTCGTAATAATAACTATCAGGTTTATCTTTTGAAAACGCCATAATCATTTCGAATCGCTCAAGGAACCAACGTTCAATATCTAAATGGTTCGCATCAATGTAAATGGCTAAATCAAAAAAGTCACTCACATACACATTTTGATTTTGCGGCAACTGCAATACGTTAATTCCTTCAACAATTAAAATGTCGGGCTGGTGAATGACATCTACTTCATCAGGTAACACATCGTAAATGCGGTGGGAATATAAAGGATAGGTTACCGGCTCGTCGGTTGTTTTAACTTGGACAAGAAAGTCAATTAAACGAGCCATATCATAACTTTCGGGAAAACCTTTGCGGCTGAGTAAATTTAATCGTTTCAACTTATCCGTTGAATATAAAAACCCATCAGTGGTCATTAGTTGCACCTTTTTGTGAGGGTACGTTTGTTCTAATAGGTCCAGTAATACCCGAGCGGTTGTACTTTTACCAACGGAGACACTTCCAGAAATACCGATAATAAAAGGAACGTTTCGAAAGTCTGCTGGGTGACCTTCTTGACTAAAAAATTGCTGCCTTGCTTTATTTTGATGGGCGGCTCCTTTAATTTCTAAATCTAAATAATCCACTAAGGGCCAGTAAATTTCTCTAACATCTTCTTGAGATAAGCGGTCATTTAATGACACTAAATCATCTAAATTTAAGATAGAACGAATCGTTTCACCATTAGGTTGGTGAAACTGCGCCCATTCATGCCTGTCGTAGCGGTGATACATTTCCAAAACCCTTTACATCCTCCCTTTACTAAACAGTATCTCAAATATGCTACTAGTTTATCATACTTAAAGGATCTGTGAAAATAGTTGAAGAAAAATTTAAAAATATGCTAATTCACTGATTTCATACGTATTCTAACATAAATATGGTACTATTAAGACACATCATTCAATTTTTAAGGAGGTGCAACGAGGCGGTGACGTTAGATTTACCTTTTAACAATCAACAAGACATTTCTTCACCAATAAACCGCAAACAACCCGTCGGAAGAGGAAAAGCTCACGGTAAAATTATTTTAATGGGAGAACATTCCGTCGTCTATGACTACCCAGCCATTGCGCTTCCCTTTATGAGCGCTCCGGTGAGTGTAACCGTTCAGCCTTCTTCCCACAAAGAACACGCCTTAAACTGCGTTTATTATACAGGCCCTTTAAAAGGAGCTCCTTTTCATTTACACAATATTCAACATGTCGTCCAACTCACTCTTAGTATGATCGACCAAGAGACACAGCCGCTTTTAATTGATATTGATAGTCAAGTTCCCGGGGAAAGAGGAATGGGTTCTTCAGCCGCGGTCAGTGTAGCCGTCGTCCGAGCTCTTTGCGACTTTTATCAATACCCCTTAACCAGCGATCAGCTTTATTATTTAACTAACCAAGCCGAACTCATTGCCCATGAAGCAACCAGTGGGATTGATACGTTAATGGCAAGTCATGATCAAGCGATTATTTACCGTAAAAGTCAAGCGCCTGAATTTTTCAATTGTCATTTAGACGCCTATTTAGTGGTCGCGGATAGTGGGATTACAGGGCAAACTAAGCAAGCCGTTAGTTTTGTCGCTCATCAATTAAAACAAACTCCCGAAAAAGTCACTCATTATATGTCGACGATTGGAGATTTTGTCACTCAAGCTTATAACGCCATTAAAGCAAACGACGCCGACCAATTAGGGCGTTTATTTACTTATAACCACTATTACTTAGCCCATTTAAACGTCTCGTCTCCGGAACTAGACCAATTAGTCAACGCTGCTTGGACGGCAGGAGCCTTAGGCGCTAAGATGACCGGCGGAGGTCTTGGGGGCTGCGTGATTGCCCTTTCTAAAACAAAAAAAGACGCTTTAAAAGTTAGCCAAGCTTTTAAAGATCAAGGCGCCCAGCAGACGTGGTTATTAAATATGAAAAAGATTTAACTTTGGAGGTTTTCATGTATATTCCTGTTGATTCAAAGGATCGATTCACTCCCCTTCCTTTACAAGGTGGAGCTAGATACCGCGCCCATACGAACATTGCCTTAATTAAGTATTGGGGAAAGCGCAATGAAGCGTTGTTTCTTCCTGAAACAAGTAGCTTATCCCTTACTTTAGACGCTTTTTATACGGATACGCAAGTCATTTTTTCACCAGATTTTAAAGAAGACACGTTTTACTTAAACGGTCAACTTCAATCAAAAGAAGAAATTGCGAAAGTAGGACGTTTTGTTGATTTATTCCGTCAAAAAGCGGACACGTTTCTCCCGGTTCAAGTGGAGAGCTACAACCATGTTCCTACCGCTGCCGGGTTAGCCTCTTCCGCTTCGGCGTTCGCGGCCCTTAGTATGGCCTGTAACGACGCGTTAGAACTTAATATGGAAGCAAAAGAACTATCCACTTATGCTCGTCGTGGGTCAGGGAGTGCGACGCGTAGTTTATTTGGTGGCTTTGTCGAATGGCACCGCGGGTTTGAAGACAATTCTGAATCCAGTTACGCTGAACACTTTGACCCGGCAGATTGGGATATTGCGATGCTGGTCGTTACTGTCAATCAAGAAGAAAAAGGTCTTTCCAGCCGAGAAGGGATGGAACTTACTCGTCAAACCTCTCCTTTTTATAAGTTATGGCCTCAAGAAGTGGAAAAAGATTTAGAGATCATTAAAGAAGCTATTTTACGTCAAGATTTTGAAACCATGGGGGAAGTGGCAGAACATAACGCCATGAAAATGCATGCGACGATGATTGCGGCTAACCCTAGCTTTACTTATTGGCAACCGGCTTCTTTAGAAGTAATGGAACATGTGCGCCACTTAAGAAAAGAAGGTCTTTCGTGTTACTTTACAATGGACGCTGGTCCGAACGTTAAAATTTTATGCCGCGAAAGCCAAGCGGCTCTCATTAAAGATTATTTCAAACAATTCTATAACGAAGAGCAACTCATCATCGCTCTTCCTGGACCTGCCCCTCACGTTATTTAATCGATTCGGAGGATTTATTATGATTTCAACACTCGAACGTCTTTTAGAACCAGAGCCTCGCTGCCACTTCAAAAGTACCACGGTCAAAGTGCCAGGTAAACTTTATTTAGCAGGCGAATATGCGGTTTTAGAGCCGGGTCATCCAGCAGTTATTATGGCAGTGGATCATTATTTAACAGCCACTGTCAAAGCGTCTCACTTAGTCGGCGAGGGAAGTTTTTCGTCCGATCTTCTTGGTTTAGACGACTTACATTATAAACGGCTAAAAATGGACAACCCTTTATCTTTCGACCAAATAGGCGCTCCAGGTTGGGAATATGTTTTGAGTGGAATTGAAGTCGTTGAACAACTTTTAAATGAATTAGAACGTCCCTTATTAGACTACCACTTAACCTTTAAGACCGATTTAGTCGCTGAAAATGGGGATAAATACGGCTTAGGGTCCAGCGGTGCGGTCACTGTGGCGACGATTCGTTCCTTATTATCTTTATATGGCTTTAACGTGTTAAAGCCGGAGTTAGTTTATAAATTAAGTGCCATCGCGATGACACTAATGAAAAGTGAAGGAAGCTTTGGTGATATCGCATCAAATGTCTTAGGCGGATGGGTTTATTACCAATCCCCCGACCGTAAGTGGCTCAAAAATCAGCTAGAACAAAAGGTCTCTCTTCAACAACTTTTACTAACAGATTGGCCTGATTTAACGTTACAGTCCCTTCCCCCAGTTGAAGACTTAGAAGTGATGATTGGCTGGACTAAAACCCCTGCTTCCACCCCTTATTTTGTTAAGTCTTTACAAGATCATATTCAACAAGAAGCAGATTACTATCAACAGTTCCTTAAAGAAGCCAAAGAAAGTGTCATACGACTTAAAGAAGGCTTTGTAACGCAAAATATTCCCAAAATTCAAGAAGAAGTCATGAATTACCGTCACCTCTTACTTCACTTAGGCGAACATTATCAACTAAATATTGAAACGGATACTTTGAATCAACTGGTAGAAATTGCTCAAGCGAATCAATATAGCGCTAAATCCTCAGGGGCTGGCGGGGGAGATTGCGGCATTGCGATTGGTTCAAGTAAAAATAAAGGCAACGGGCAACGCCTTAAAGAACAATGGGAAGAAGCAGAAATTGTCCCTTTGGCTTTACAAATAGCTCCTCAATTATTTAAATGATGAATTGCAATAATTATTGCGACAAAAAGTTATTCTAACTGAACGAGTTCGTGCATGAGTACTTCAAAAGGTGTTTTAAAATCTAAGCATTTTCTAGGTCGATTGTTTATCAACCATAGCGCATTGAAAAGATCATGTTCCGTAATTTTAGCTAGATCTGTGCGTTTAGGGAAAAATTCTCTGAGTAATCCATTGGAATTCTCGTTAGTCCCTCTCTGCCAGGCACTGTAAGCATCCGCAAAGTAAAAAGCGATGTTTTGTTGTTCGATGTCTGAATAA
>NZ_FNEL01000006.1 GCF_900100125.1 Dolosicoccus paucivorans
TGAAGACTTTCTTAAGGAAGTAACCTTCAAGCGAAATATCATTCCACGTAAATCTCTTAACTACTACACTCCCCTGGAGGTTTTCTTGGCCCATCTTTTGGATCAAACATCTGGATATTATGCCAACCACTTAAGAAATATGGTTTCATCAAGCACCTGACTCCTCAAGAGTCGCTAGCGCTTTTCCTCTTGACCAGCCAGGAGCTTGATGAAGGGAGTTGTTTAAGGTGGTTAGCACAAGTATGTCACCAAGTTCAATCACTCATAATATAGTGTAGAAATTTCTAACTTAAATTGACAATCGAGATTATTTAAAAGACAAACGCTTTAGCACACTATCTCAAGGTGAACAGCGCCGCGTTTTAATCGGCCGGGCGATGATGAACCAGCCGGATTTACTCATTTTAGATGAACCTTGTACGGGATTAGATATTTTAGCAAGAGAAGATGTACTAGAAATGATTGAAGCGATTCCTCAAAGCGATTGTCATTTACTTTATGTCACTCATTATATTGAAGAAATAACTGAAGCGATTACTCACGTTTTACTTGTCGCTGACGGTGAAGTAGTCGCTGCGGGTCCTAAAAAAGAAGTGTTAGTGGATGAGTTATTAACCAAAACCTATAAAATTCCGGTGAGTGTAGAATGGAAAAATAACCGTCCGTGGATCACTGTGGAAAGATAATTAAAAATAATTTAAAATAACCCTTGACAAAATGATAATAAGATTATAGAACAATGATAATCAATCAAATAATTAAAGACATTGAAGAGGAAAGTAGTTGGGATTCTTTTTGAATAGAGAGCTTCCACGGTGGTGAAAGGAAGTAAAAGATGAACAATGAAAATGGCCTCCGAGTCGGTTCGCTGAACTTTTTGTAAGGTTAACCCGTGTGAGCACACGTTACCACAGCCAAAGTATGTTAGTACTTGTTGAGGCACTTAATGAAAGTTAAGTGTAAATGTGGGTGGTACCACGTAGATAAATTGTATCTTCGTCCCTATAGATGTATAGAGTAGTCTGTATATCTATAGGGACTTTTTTATTGGTTAATTTTAATCGCCATTTGATTGATAGTGATTGTTGTATAATTCGATGATATTAGGAGGAAAATAAAATGACTCAACATGCACCATTTCGTTATGATATTGTAGGAAGTTACTTAAGACCTGACACACTCAAAAAAGCCCGTCAAGAACATGAAGAAGGAAAATTAGACTACGAGGGTTTGCGCCGAATTGAAGATGAAGCGATTGTTGATTTAATTAAAAAACAAGTCGATGCAGGCTTGAAATCAATTACAGACGGTGAATTCCGTCGCAGTTGGTGGCATTTAGACTTCTTTTGGGGATTAAAGGGTGTTGAAAAAGTCTTAGGAGACGGCGGTTACCAATTCCATGATAAAGTGACTCGCGCAGAAACTGCCCGCTTAAATGGCAAAGTGAGTGGCGAAAACCATCCATTTGTGGATGACTATAAGTTTTTAAAAGCAAATACCCCTGAAGGTGTTGAAGCTCGCCAAACAATCCCGGCACCGGCTCAATTTATTGCCGAGTTGGAACGACCTGAAAATATTGAGTTGACAACAAAATATTACTCCAACTTCGATGATTTAGTAGAAGACATCGCAACGGCTTACGCCCAAGTAGCAAAGGACTTATATGATGCAGGGCTTCGCACGTTGCAAATCGATGACTGTACATGGGGCATGTTAGCAGGAAAACAATCAGGAGTGGCGATTCCAAATGGCACAGTCATTGAAGAAAATGAAGCCGCTAAAGCATTATATGTTAAAGCCAATAATGCGTTTATTGCTAAATTACCGAAAGACTTAGTCGTCACCACTCATGTCTGTCGCGGAAACTACAATTCATCGTGGGCATCTAAAGGAGCTTATGATAGTGTGGCGACTCCTTTATTTGATGAAGAAAATGTATCAGCTTATTACTTAGAATACGACACCGACCGTTCAGGCGGCTTTGAGCCTTTAGCTAAAGTAACCCCTGGTAAAAAAGTTGTTTTAGGGCTCGTCACTTCTAAAAACGGAACATTAGAAAATCGTGAAGATATTATTGCCCGTATTAAAGAAGCGAGCCGATACGTTCCTTTAGAAGACCTTTATTTAAGTACTCAATGTGGTTTTGCTTCCACTGAAGAAGGAAATATCTTAACTGAAGATGATCAATGGGCTAAAATTGCCTTAGTAAAATCTATCGCAGAAGAAGTATGGTCTTAATTAATAATAAAACAATAACACCTTTAAAACCTTTATGTCTAAGGTTTTAGAGGTGTTTTGTTATCTTTATACAACAGTTTAAAATTAATTGTGAATAAATTTCATTAAAAATGTTGACTTTAAATGTGAGTTAGATTAGTATTGTAAATAAGATTACTAATCATTTATTTAGAAAAGGAGAAAAAATCATGTTTAATACATTGTTATTACAATTGAATATTTTATTATTAAACAGTGATTTATACTTTTCTAATCTATGAGGCTGTTTTAATTTGTGGTGCCTACATGGATAGAAATTCCAAGTAGGTCATCCCAGTTAGAAAGCAATAGATTATATGTTTAACATATACCATTGAACTACTTACCGGATATAACGACCTAACTTGGAACCGTTCTGAGTTAGGTCTTTTATTATTATGTAAGGAGAATCTAAATGAAAAAGATAGAGTTTTTTGATACAACCCTACGTGACGGGGAACAAACTCCAGGGGTTAACTTTAATACCACTGAGAAAGTTGAACTCGCTAAACAACTTGAACGTTGGGGTGTGGATGTTATTGAAGCCGGTTTTCCGGTGACTTCTCAAGGAGACTTTGAAGCAGTTCAAGCGATTAGTCGTACGTTAAAAAGAGCTCGTGTAGGTGGGTTAGCTCGCTGTGTTAAACGAGATATTGATGTTGCTTATGAAGCACTAAAAGATGCGCCTAATAAACAAATTCATGTCTTTATCGCGACAAGCCCAATTCACCGCGAATATAAGTTGAATATGACAAAAGAAGAAATTCTAGAACGCGTCAAAGAATACGTGACTTACGCTAAGACATTATTCGAACATGTTCAATTTTCACCTGAAGATGCAACACGCACGGAGTGGGATTATTTAGCAAAAGTCGTTGAAACAGCGATTCAAGCCGGCGCCACAGTGATTAATATCCCCGATACGGTCGGTTATACTAACCCAACTGAATACGGCAATTTATTCAAATATTTACAAGAAAATGTTCCAAGCTTTGACCAAGCCGTCTTTTCATCCCATTGTCATGATGATTTAGGAATGGCTGTAGCTAATGCGCTAGCCGCAATTGAAAATGGTGCCCTTCGTGTAGAAGGAACAGTGAATGGCATTGGTGAGCGAGCGGGTAATACGGCTTTAGAAGAAGTTGCGGTGACATTAAAAATTCGTGAACAATACTACCAAGCTGAAAGTAACATTGATCTAAAAGAAACAAAGCGTACAAGTAGTTTAGTCAGTCGTTTATCGGGAATGATGGTTCCTAAAAATAAAGCCGTCGTGGGCGGAAATGCTTTTGCTCATGAATCAGGTATTCACCAAGATGGGGTCTTGAAAAACCCAGAAACCTACGAAATTATTACGCCACAAATGGTTGGGGTTGAAACAAACGAATTACCTCTTGGCAAACTATCCGGTCGTCATGCCTTTGTCGATCGTATGGAAAGTCTAGGCTATGATACGTCAGATTCGCAGCTGATTGATGAGCTATTTAATAACTTTAAAGATTTAGCTGATCGCAAACAACATGTGACTAACTCAGATTTACATGCGATTATGCTAGGTAAAGTGGCCGAAGAAGCCGCGCGTTATGAATTAAGACGTCTACAAGTTCTACAAATTAATGATTATGAACACGTCGCAACGGTTGTTATTAATGAAAAGGATAACGCAGAAGCCGTTAAACAAGACTCAGGTACGGGACCGGGATCTGTAGAAGCGATTTACAGTACAATTAACAAGATTTTAGAAACAGACTATAAATTACTTGAATATTCCATTGAAGCTATTACCGCAGGAAGTGACTCCCAAGCTCAAGTGCATGTTCAAATCGAAAGTCCAGAAGGCGATAAGTTTTATGGAATGGGCGTTGATTCCGACGTTCTAGCGGCATCAGCTAAAGCTTATTTACAAGCTATTCGCTAATTCAACTAATAAAGGAGGTCAGTCAATGACACATATTGTTGTTCTTCCAGGAGATGGGATTGGACCAGAAATTACTAAAAGTGCGTTAGATATTTTACGCGCTGCCCTTGAAGTCACCGGCCAAGAAGATATATACAGTTTTAGTGAACATTGGATCGGGGGAGCAGGGATTGATGCTGTCAATGATCCTTGTCCCCAAGAGACCATTGAAGCGTGTAAGAAAGCCGATGGAATTTTACTAGGAGCCATTGGCGGGCCACAATGGGAGAAAGCACCTAAAACACCTGAAATGGGACTACTGCAGTTGCGTCAATCCTTAGAACTTTACGCCAACGTTCGACCGACTCAAGTAAGAGACGAACTCGTTCATCTATCTCCTTTAAAAGAAGAAATTGTTAAAGGAACGGATTTCGTGATGTTTCGTGAACTGATCGGTGGTTTATACTTTGGGAAACCAAAGTATTATACCGATGAAGAAGCTTTTGACACGATGTATTATAGCCGAGAATCCATTGAACGAATTGTCCGTCAAGGTTTTGAGATGGCGATGAAACGTCGTAAGAAGTTAGCATCTATCGATAAAGCCAACGTTCTAGCCAATAGTAAATTGTGGCGTCAAATTGTCCAAGAAAACAGTAAAGAATATCCCAAAGTGGATGTGGAATATTTATATGTCGACGCTGCCGCGATGAAATTGATTGCTAATCCAAGAGACTTTGATGTGATTGTAACGGAAAACTTATTTGGAGACATTTTAAGTGATGAAGCGTCTATGTTACCAGGCTCTTTAGGACTTTCACCAAGTGCTAGTTACAGCGCCAATGGACCAAGTTTATATGAACCTATTCATGGTTCAGCGCCGGATATAGCAGGCCAAGATAAAGCTAACCCATTATCAATGATTTTATCGGTGACGATGATGTTAAAAGAATCTTTTGCCGAAGACAAGTTAGCTCAGTGGATTGAAGAAGTCACTTTTTCAGCGATTGAAGACGGCTTTTTACCGGGCGATTTAGGTGGCACGACTTCAACATCTACTTTAACAAAAGAAATTATTAATCGCTTGAAGAAAGGAGCGAGTCATTAGTGGGGAAAACATTATTTGATAAATTATGGGATCAACACGTTTTAGCTGGGGAAGAAGGAGAAGCGCAACTGTTATATGTCGACCTTCATTTAATTCATGAAGTAACCTCTCCTCAAGGATTTGAAAGCTTACGTCTTGCTGGTAGACCGCTCCGCGCACCAGAAAAGACGCTAGCAACCATTGATCATAACGTTCCGACGAAGGATATTTTTAATATTCGTGACTTAATTGCGGAAAAACAAATCGAAACCCTTCAAAAAAACTGCCAAGATTTTGGCGTGGAACTATTAGATAATGGCGACGATTATCAAGGGATTGTGCATATGATTGGCCCTGAACAAGGTATTACGCAACCAGGAAAGACCATTGTTTGTGGAGACTCTCATACAGCGTCTCACGGAGCCTTTGGTACGATTGCTTTTGGAATTGGTTCTTCAGAAGTCGAGCATGTGTTTGCGACTCAATGTATTTGGCAAAAGAAACCTAAGAATTTAGGAGTGAAAGTAACGGGCCAACTACAACCTGGAGTGTATTCCAAAGACATTATTTTACATTTAATTAGTGAATACGGAACCGATTTTGGAACAGGCTATGCCTTAGAATTTTTCGGTCCGACGATTGAAGATTTATCAATGGAAGCGCGCATTACTTTATGTAATATGGCCATTGAATTTGGTGCAAAATTTGGTGTGATCCGTCCCGATGAGAAGACCATTGACTATTTAAAAGACCGCCCTCATTCTCCTAAAAATTGGGATGAAGCGGTGGAATATTGGAAGACGCTTAAATCCGATGAAAATGCTCATTATGATGAACTCTTAGAAATTGACGTCACTGATTTGTCTCCTTACGTTACTTGGGGGACCACCCCAGCAATGGGATTGCCTTATGAAGCAAGTTTTCCTAATGTGAGAGACCATAGTGATGAACGTGCGTATGAATACATGGATTTAAAGCCAGGAATGACCTTTGATGAAATTCCTCTATCTTATGTATTTATTGGCTCTTGTACTAACTCACGCATCGAAGACTTAATTGAAGGAGCTAAGTATCTTAAAGGTCGTAAAGTCGCCCCTCATATTGACGCTTATATTGTTCCAGGAAGTCGTCAAGTAAAACTTCAAGCAGAAGAAATGGGACTAGCTCAACAATACATCGACGCAGGGTTTAAATGGCGTGAACCGGGGTGTTCAAGTTGTATCGCAATGAACGGAGATATTATCCCGCCTAAAAAACATTGTGCTTCAACGACCAACCGTAACTTTGAAGGCCGACAAGGACCTGAATCTAGAACCCATTTATGTAGCCCAGCGATGGCTGTGTTAGCTGCTGTTAAGGGGCACTTTTACGATACACGACGAGACGATCAGGAGGTGGCACCGGATGGAACCATTTACAGTGCATAAAGGAACGACCGTTTCTTTAATGGAAGACAATATTAATACAGACCAATTGTTACCTAGTCGCTATTTAAGTCGAATTGAAAAGACAGGTTACGGTGAGTTTTTATTTGACAACTGGCGGTATGATATTGATTTTAAAACAGGTGCGAAAACGCCTAAACCGGACTTTCCTTTAAATAAACCGGACCGTCAAGGAGCGTCTATTTTAATTACCGGAGATAACTTTGCGGGAGGTTCTTCAAGAGAACACGCCGTTTGGGCGCTCGATGATTACGGTTTTCGCGTCGTCATTGCGGGAGGATTTTCAGATATTTTCTATATGAACAGTTTGAAAAATGGCTTACTCGCTTTGACATTACCGCAAAAAGACCGAGACCGATTAGCTAAGCTAAAAGGCGATGAGGAGTTAACCGTCGACTTAGTCGAACAACAAGTTCGCTTAGGCGATGAAGTGTTTCCGTTTCATATTGCCGAAGAATGGCGTCATAAGCTACTTCACGGCATTGACGATATAACAGAAACAATGGAACACGAAGAGGCGATCACTGCCTATGAGAAAAAGTGGAATCAATTTTATGGAATTAATGAATAAAAATGGAGGAATATAAAATGACACAACAACGAATGAAATGGAATGGCGGAGTACAACAAGAAGCAGTGGATCTACTATTAGGAGACGGCGGGGCAATTGTTTGTCCTACTAAAGTAGGGTACATTGTTGGAACAAGTGACTATAAAGGATTAGAGCGTAAATTCGAAATGAAACACCGCGCACGTAATAAACCAGGCGTTGTTCTTGTTGGATCGATGGATCAACTACGTGAAATCGCTGAAATGACACCAGAAATTGAAGATCTATACCAAAAATGTTGGGATAGTGACGCACTCCTTGGATGTATTTTACCTTGGAAAGAAAGCGGTAAGAAATATATTCCAGCTGACGGATCAGAAGAACTCATGACCGACGTATTAGGGACAAGCTGTTTTGTCATTAAATTCGGTGTACCCGGTGAAAAAATTGCGAAAGCGATGTGGGATCAAGACAAACGTCTAATGTTTGCTTCTTCAGCCAACCCATCAGGTAAAGGAAACCGTGGTATGGTTGAATACATTGGTGAAGACATTGAAAATGCAGCAGACTTAATCATTGAAGGTAATGACTACGTCGCATCAATCCAACCAGACAAAACCGTTGAAACGCGTTATGAGCAAGGGGTTATGGTTTCTTTTGTTGACGAAGAAGGAAAGCTTGTTCCGCGTCAAAAACCAACAGACCGTTCAACTTCCCCTTGTCCTGTTTTAATTCGTAAAGGATTAGACGTTGACGAAATTATGGGTTATTTAGCTGAAAGCTGGAACTCATGGGATTACCGTCACGGTCAATATTACTAAAAAGTAAGCCATCAATGGGATCGCACCAACATCTAGTTTGATGCGATTTTCCTTATTTTAATTGCGAAATGCTTAAAATCAATAAAAACCACAGGATCCGTTGATAAAGATCAAATTTACGCTAGCTTTCTTGCGTAATTTTTGATATTATAACGTGTGTGCGATATTATCAATAAAATTATTGGTAATCATTATATTTAAAAAGGAGACAAAAGTACTTATGAAATTAAATGCTAAATTAAGAACTGAAGTAGGTACAGGCGCAGCACGTCGCGATCGTCGTGCAGGGTTAGTTCCTGTATCAATGTATGGTGAAGGTAAAGAAGCCGTCTCATTATTAGTTGACCGCCGCGAATTCGAAAACTTATTAAGAACCGAAGGTGAAAACGCGGTATTCGAAGTAGAATACGATGGAAACACTCAAACAGTTTTCATGAAGTCTTTCGAACGTGCAGCATTAAAAGATGTCATTTACGATATCGAATTACAAGCAATTTCTGCTGACCAACGTCTTGAGGTTGAAGTTCCTGTTCACGTTATTAACGATGATACAATTAAAGTGGGAATTGTTAACCTTGTTCGTGACGCAGTGCTTGTTTCTGCTAAAGCAACAGCGATTCCATCACACTTTACAGTAGACGTTGAAGGAATGGAAATCGGTGACTTACGCGCTATGTCTGATTTAGAGTTACCAGAAGGTGTTGAATCTCTAGAAGAAGCAGACGAAACAGTGGTTACAGTAACAGCTCCAGAAGAAGAACCAGAAGATGTGGATCCAGATGCTGAAGTTGCTGAACCAGAAGTTATCGGCAAATCTGACGATAACGAAGAAGACGCTGAATAATTTAATTCAAGCTATTAGAAGCCACTTACCTTTAGGTAAGTGGTTTTTGTTTTAACATAAAAGGAGGACGCGATGCCTACGCTTAAAGAACGAATCATTGAAGAAGCCCATCGAATTGGCATTGACAAAATCGGCTTTGCTTCCGCGGAACCTTTTGATCATTTAGAAGCTTCTTTAAAGGAACAAAAAGAAAAAGGATATACAAGTGGCTTTGAACATCCCGTCATTGAAGAACGTATTTATCCCGAGAAGATCTTTGCTAAACCTAAGTCAATTATTTCGATTGCGCTCGCTTACCCCAGTCAATTGAAAAATCCGCTACCCCAAGAACGAGGTAATCGTCGCGGGATGTTTGCTAGAGCTTCTTGGGGGATTGATTATCACGATATATTAAGAGAGCGAATGAATCGACTTATCGACTTTATTAAACGAGAAACGCAAACAGCGGAATTTAAACCAATGGTCGACACAGGCGAATTAATTGATGTTGCTGTCGCCCAACGAGCTGGTCTTGGTTTTATTGGACGAAATGGGTTACTCATTACAAAAGAGTTCGGTTCATGGGTTTATTTAGGCGAAATTATTACAGATTTAGAGTTTGAATACGATGAGCCCGTTCCTTTTGGCTGCGGAGATTGTTATCGTTGTGTAACCGCATGTCCAACGGATGCTTTATTAGGAGACGGACGTATGAATGCCAAGCGTTGTTTATCTTATCAAACACAAACAAAAGGCTATATGCCAGTAGAGTTTCGTCGAAAGATGACATCGATCATTTATGGTTGTGATATTTGCCAATTATCTTGCCCTTACAATAAAGGGATTGACTGGCATTTACATGAAGAAATGGAACCAGATCCAGAGTTAGTACAACCAGCCTTAAAAGAGTTATTGACCCTCTCTAACCGAGAATTTAGAGATACTTTTGGTAAAATGGCAGGGTCATGGCGAGGGAAAAAGCCTCTTCAACGAAATGCGATCATTGCTTTAGCTAACTTTAATGATCAATCAGCCATTCCTTTACTCATTGAAATAATGGAAAAAGATCCCAGAGAAATGATCCGCGGAACTGCCGCCTGGGCGATTAGTCAAATTCAAAAGCGTTATAATGAAGCGCTCAACGAGTGTGTTTATGAACAACTTCAAAAAGAAACAGATTTAGAAACCATTGAAGAAATGACAAAAGCTTTAGAAGAATTGAAAAACAAACGTCCACCAAGACAAAAAAGAAACGAGGTCTCTCGATGAAAAATCATATTGTACTTTATGAACCCGTTATTCCAGCTAATACAGGAAATATTGCCCGAACCGCTGCGGGAACTAATACCACTCTTCATTTAATCGAGCCGTTAGGATTCAGTACCGAAGATAAAATGTTAAAACGATCTGGATTAGATTATTGGAACGATGTTGATATACGCTATCACGCATCTTTAGAAGACTTTATGACCTATTTAAATCACCGCCCATTATATTTAATAACAAAGTTCGCTCCCCAAGTTTATTCTGACGCTAATTTAAAAGATAATGAAGCGGGGGAACAATTTTTCATGTTTGGTAAGGAAACAACCGGTTTACCTATTGAATTGATGGAACAATATAAAGAGTATTGTTTACGTATTCCGATGGATGATACCCACGTTCGTTCACTCAATTTATCGAATACGGTTAATATTGTTTTATTTGAAGCGTTACGACAACAAAACTTTGAAAGTTTAGAACAAGTTCACCAATACCGCGACACTCCCAAATCAAGGGAATTGAATTGGTAATACTTACTTTGTTTAAGGAGGAAACGATTGGATAAATGGCAAGTACAACAATTAAAAAGAAAACATTACTTTGAAGGATGGTACTATAAACTTGTTAGTGCTGATGAAAAAACAGTCGTTGCGATCATCCCGAGTTTTGCGATCGATAAGGGACAAATAACTTACGATTTACAACTATTTATTTCAAAAAGATTAACCGATGGCTTTGAGCACGACGTTCATCATTTAACCTTTTCCTCGGATCAGGTGATACTTAGTCAACCAAAGGAACCGATGAAGGTCCAATATGGCAAGAACCGCTTTACAAAAGAAAGTGTTCATTTAAATATTCAAACAACTGATTTATCTCTAGAAGGGTCTTTACAATTAAATCAACTAGAGACATTAAATAAGACAAGATGGATGCCTAACATTATGGGTCCTTTTAGTTATCTTTCTTTTATGGAATGCTTTCATGATATCGGAGCTATGGACGCTTTAATTGAAGGCGAACTTCAACTACAAGGCGAGTCCATTGATTTTACAAATGGCCGCGCCCATTTAGAAAAGGACTGGGGAAGCTCTTTTCCAAAATATTACATTTGGTTGCAGTCGAATCATTTTACCACCCGGCCTCGTTCATTGTTTTTCTCTTGGGCGCATATTCCTCTAGGACCTTTTTGGTTCAATGGGTTTATTTGTCATTTATGGACGGGAAAAGAACATTTAAGGTTTGCGACTTATAATGGAACTAAATGCCACGTTGAGGTCACTGACCCTACTCATGTGAAAATCACTTTGACTAAAGGGCAACACCAATTAATCATCAAAGCTCACCAAACTGGGGGCAGCGTGGATTTAAAAGCACCTAAATTGGGCCTAATGAATCAGACAATTAAAGAAGGGCTTATGGGGTCCGTTTCTTTTTGGTTGTATGAAAAAGAAACGTGTATTTTAGAAGATCACAGTCCTTTAGCTGGGTTGGAGATTGTTTCTGAATTAACTCCTGTAGATTAATATCACGCTGTTTTATGGTCGCGCTTGCATTTTGTAAGAAACATTGTATAATTATAATTAGCACTGTGACTAGTAATTGTAATTCTAGCAGACAGAAAGATAGTGGTTGATGCGAACTATCCTAGTTTACTTTGAATCCCCACAGTTGATGCCTATGAAAACATTGATTAAATAGAGCCGGTGCCATTCCGTTATCATGGATTGAGTGTAAGTTATATGATTGTGTAACTTAAATACGGGTGGTACCGCGAGTCTTTCGTCCCTTTTTGTGGATGGAAGGCTCTTTTTTTATCGAAAGAAAGGGGAAAAATTTATGTTAGACCGTCGTTTATTAATGCAACAATTTGAAGAAACTGCTAAAGCGCTAGAAGAAAGAGGGATTGAGCGCGAAAAGCTGGAAAAATACCGCGAACTGGATAAAGAACGTCGCCAATTAATTCAAGAAACCGAACAAAAGAAACAATATCGCAATGAAATTACTCAAGAAATTGCTCAATTAAAGCGCAATCAAGAAAATGCAGATGATAAAATCCAGCATATGAAAGAAGTGGGCGAAGAAGTTAAAGCTTTAGATCGTCGTTTACATGAAGTCGATGAAGAAATGGCTTATATTGAGCAACGTCTACCTAACGTGGCTCATGCTGATGTACCAGTAGGAGAAGATGAAGAAGACAACAAAGAAATTAGACGTTGGGGCGAGCAAACTAAGTTTGATTTTGAGCCACTCAACCATTGGGATATTGCTGAAAAGTTAGATATTATTGACTTTAAACGAGGTTCAAAAGTATCAGGGAGCCGTTTTGTCTTCTATAAAGGTCTAGGTGCCCGTCTAGAACGTGCGATTTATAACTTTATGTTAGACCAACATACAAAGCATAATGGCTACACAGAAATGATTCCACCTTACATGGTGACGGAACAAAGTATGTTTGGTACAGGACAATATCCTAAGTTTAAAGAAGATACCTTTGAAGTAAAAGATGAGCGCGGCTTAGTATTAATTCCAACAGCCGAAGTTCCATTAACTAACTACTACGCCAATGAAATTTTAGATGCAGATCAATTCCCAATCAAAATGACCGCTCTTTCTCCTTCATTTAGATCTGAAGCGGGAAGTGCTGGACGAGATACAAGAGGATTAATTCGCTTGCACCAATTCCACAAAGTCGAGCTAGTTAAGATTGCTCACCCAGATCATTCTTATGAGGAATTGGAAAGTATGACTCGTAATGCGGAAGAGATTTTAGAATTATTAGAAATTCCATACCGTACGATTGTTTTATGTACAGGAGATATGGGCTTTGCGGCAGCTAAAACTTATGATATTGAAGCATGGATTCCAGCTCAAGATACTTACCGCGAGATTAGTTCATGTTCAAACACTGAAGCGTTTCAAGCGCGCCGTGCAAAAATTCGCTACCGTGATGAAAATGGCAAAACACGCTATGCTCATACATTAAACGGTTCAGGTTTAGCAGTAGGACGCACCTTTGTAGCTGTTTTAGAAAACTATCAACAAGCCGATGGTTCAGTTAAAATACCTGAAGCTCTTGTTCCTTATATGGATGGCATTACCGAAATTCCGGTCCCTGAAAAAAATAAATAATCACATAAAAAGAGCGCTCCCTATCAATAAAGAGAGCGCTCTTAGTTTATTGTTTTTTAAGGTGTTTTTGAGTAAATTCAGCTCGACCTGAGGCTTGTTCACTTAATTGGTAACGCTCAGGGTTTTTACGGTAGAAATCTTGATGATAATCTTCTGCCGGATAAAAAGGACTTGCTTTAGTAATGGGAACGATAATTGGTTTATCAAAGCGACCACTATTTTGTAGAGCTTCTTTAGATTTTTCTGCGATTTCTTTTTGTTCCTTGGTCGTATAGAAAATCTCTGGACGATAGGAGCTACCGCGATCTAAAAACTGACCGCCGGCGTCCGTTGGATCCATCGATGACCAGTAAGTATTTAAAATCTCTTCATATGAAATAAGGGACGGATCAAATTCAATTTCGACTGCTTCAGCATGTCCCGTTGTACCCGAACAAACTTCTTCATAAGTGGGGTTTTCTTTGTGTCCGCCAGTATAGCCTGAAGTCACACGAATGACACCAGGGCGCGTGTCGAAAGGTTCGACCATACACCAAAAACAACCACCAGCTAAAATTGCGATTTCATGTTGTGACATTGTCTTCACTCCTTTTCAAAAGTATAAAAGGTTTGGCTCAATAAAGCGACTAATATGGTTAGAATAAAGGATTTAAGATATAAAAATATAAAATAACTAGAATCCCTAAACCGATACGGTAATAACCAAAGATTTTAAAGTCGTGACGTTTAATGTAATCCAATAAGAATTTAATCGCTAAGACAGATACAATAAACGACACTAACATTCCAGTGATTAAATAAAAGATTTCTGGGACAGTAAAATCAAAGCCAAATTTAACTAGCTTTAAAAGGCTCGCTCCAAACATCACAGGAATACTCATAAAGAAAGAAAATTCTGCCGCGATAAAACGAGACGCTCCCATTAAAAGCCCTCCAATAATTGTCGCTCCAGAACGAGAGGTTCCAGGAATTAAAGCGAGTGCTTGGAATAGTCCCATATAAAAAGCGTGTCGGAATTTTAAATCTTTAAATGACTTAATTTTGCGAGCGTGATTTCCGGATTCTTTCGATTCCACCCAAATGAATAAAATACCGTAGATAATTAACGTTAAAGCAATGACAAAAGGCGTGGATAATTTACTTTCAATTAAGTCATCTAGCGCTAAACCAAATAACGCCGCTGGAACGGATGCTACGGCTACTTTAAGCCATAATACCCACGTATCTTGTCGTTCTTTAGCTGTTTTATTAGGATCTAAAGGGTTTAATTTATTAAAAAAGACAATAATAACAGCTATAATTGATGCTAGTTGAACTAAAACCATAAACATATTAATGAATTCAGGTCTTAAATTTAACGGCACTAAGTTATCAAATAACAGTAAATGCCCTGTACTACTAACAGGTAGCCACTCCGTAATGCCTTGAATAATACTTAAAATAATAATTTTAATCATTTCAACAATATCAAATAATTGTTCCATATAACCACCATTTCTAATTTTTTACCTTTATTAAGTATACACGAATGAACGTCTAATGACCGTTAAAAAATTGTGAACTCTAACGTTTCTTTTGTTCTACCACCCCACATATGGTACTATAAATATACAGAATGATTAACCCTTTTAGAGGAGGAACTAGAATGTTTGGATTTTTCAAAAAGAAAAAAACAAAAAAGAAGTTAATAAAGAAATTACCCTTTATGCGGTAGCAGATGGTGAATTAATTAGTATTGAAGACGTAAGCGATTTAGTTTTCGCTCAAAAAATGATGGGAGACGGGTATGCGATTGTTCCAGCTAATGGACAAATTACTGCTCCTGTTGAAGGAGTCATTAATAACGTTTTCCCAACAAAACACGCCGTTGGTTTTACAGCAAGTGATTTAGAAGTTTTACTTCATATGGGAATCGATACAGTGGCGTTAGATGGCCATCCGTTTAACACGAATGTAAACGAAGGTCAAACTGTGGATGCAAATTCAGTCATCTCACAAGTAGATTTAGACATGTTAGAAAAAGAAGAAAAAGATAACGCCATGATGGTGATCTTTACCAATGGAGCTGACGTCATTGAGTCTTTTGAAATGAATACACCAGGACCTGTTAAAGCAGGCGACGTCGTTGGTAAAATTATTTTAAAATAATTAGTCGATTGAATGAGACGGTAATGGAGAATTGAATAACCAATTTTCCATTACCTTTTTTTATAAAAAAGGAGCGAACTCAAGATGCAGGCACATTACATTAATGGTCAATGGATCCAAGGAGAAGATCGTGAGCAAATTGATGTTTACAATTCCTACACCGGGGAAGTGATTCAACAGATTCCTCAAGCAACCAAAGAAGAAGTCGATCAAGCTGTTAAAGCAGCGAATGAAGCCTTTCGGGTATGGTGCAATACCTCAAAAGAAGAAAGAGCAAAGTACGTAAAACAAATTCGTGATGGAATTGAACGTAATAAAGAAAAATTAGCCGATATTATTACTCAAGAACTCGGTGCTACGAAGCGGACTTCTTTATCAGGACAAGTAGAAAAGTCTTGTGAAGAAATGGATTGTTTACTAGACGCCTTTAAAGATTATTCCTTTGAAGAAACGTTAGAAAATGCTTTAGTTGTTAAGGAGCCTTACGGAGTTGTATCGATGATTACGCCGTGGAATTACCCTTTAAATCAAATTCAACGTAAGTTAACTCCTGCTTTATTAACAGGCAACACAGTCGTTGTTCATCCAAGTAGTAAAACGCCTCTCGCAGCGATTGAATTGGCGCGAATTATCGACGAAGAAACGGATTTGCCTAAAGGCGTCTTTAACCTTATCTTAGGTCGTGGAGGCACGTCGGGAGATTACTTGGCTAACCATCCAAACACACAAGTTATTTCTTTTACTGGCTCTACCAAAGTGGGAAGTCATATGTATGAAAGTGCTAAAGATCATATTAAGCAACTCGTTTTAGAATTAGGTGGTAAGTCAGCGATGTTACTACTAGAAGAGGGTGACGTTGATTTAGCTGTTGAAACGACCCTTAATATGTTACTAGGTAACGTGGGACAAACTTGTACCGTCTTGAGTCGTTTGTTTATTCCGTCCTCCATTAAAGAAGTCGTCTATCAAAAGATCACTGATTTTTATGAAAATAACGTAGTTTTAGGCGATCCAGCCGATGAAAAGACGACGTTAGGTCCTTTAATTGACCAAAACCAAAAAGAACGCGTCGAAGAATATATTAAAGTCGGTCTAAAAGAGGGTGCTCGTCGTCTAGTTGGGCGTTCCCAAGTCGATCTAAAGGGTCCTTTTGTTGATTTAACGGTCTTTGTTGATGTAACAAATGATATGAAAATTGCTCAAGAAGAAATTTTTGGTCCTGTGTTGAGTGTTATTACCTATGACGACTTACAAACAGCTATCAATGAAGTCAATGATTCCGATTATGGTCTTTCAGGAGCAGTCGTTGGACCAAAGGAAAAAGCCATAAAGGTCGCCCGTCAACTAGAAACCGGTCTTGTGAGTGTCAATAATGGTCGTCGTAATTCATCTGCGCCAATGGGGGGCCATAAATTATCAGGATTGGGCCAAGAAGTGGGCATTTATAGTTTAGAAGATTACTTACAAACTAAATCTATTTTCTTATAAGATTTTAAAGGAGGTCAATAATGAAAGTGTTAGAAACAATTGGAGGAACTCCTCTCGTTCAACTTCAATCGATTCATTCAAATATTTACGTCAAAATTGAAAAAACAAACCCGATGTCCAGTATTAAAGACCGTCCTGCTTTTCAAATGATTCATGATGCGATTGAACGAGGCGAATTAAAGCCAGGGATGAAAATTATTGAGCCAACAAGTGGAAATACGGGCATCGCGCTGGCATTTATTGGCAGTCAATTAGGCTATGAAGTAGTCATCACAATGCCTGAGACGATGAGTCAAGAGCGAAAAGATGTCATCCGTTCTCTAGGAGCAACGTTAATTTTAACTTCTGGTGATAAAGGAGTTCAAGGAGCGGTCGATAAAGCTAAAGAACTTGTTAAAGAAGGTGGCTATTATATGCCAGATCAATTTAATAACCCTTCTAACATAAAGTCTCACTACAAGGCGACGGGACCTGAGATTTATCAAGAAAAATCTAATATTAAAGGTTTTATCGCCGGGGTTGGGACAGGAGGAACCGTATCCGGAGTGGGGAAATATTTAAAAGAACAAAATCCTTCCATTCAAGTGTGGACTCTAGAGCCAGCCTCTTCAGCCCTTATTACTAAAGGTGAAGCAGGGCCTCATAAAATACAAGGAATCGGAGCCAACTTTATTCCTGGAAACTATCGACCGGAATTTATTGATCACGTTATTACAGTGACCGATGAAGAAGCGATTGAAATGGCTAAACGTCTAGCAAAAGAAGAAGGGTTATTTGTAGGTATTTCTTCAGGCGCTAACGTTTGCGGTGCGTTAAAAATGAGTCAACAAATTGAAGGTCCAATCGTGACCGTCTTACCTGATACCGCGGAACGTTACTATTCAACTGCTTTATTTAATGAAGAATAATTGATGAGAAATGAGGAGCATAGATGCGTTTAAAAGATCGCATTGATTATGCAAAGTACATTCAATCCATCGACCCCGCCGCTAGTTCCTTATTAGAAGTGTTGTTGTTTTATCCAGTGATTTCAGCGATAAGTAGCCACCGTAAGGCACATCGTTTGTATAATAAAGGATACAAAACACTCGCTCGATGGATTAGTCACCGCTCTAGGAAAAAAACAGGCATTGAAATTCATCCTGGAGCAAAAATTGGTCAATATTTATTCATCGATCACGGCATGGGTGTTGTGATTGGAGAAACAGCAAAAATTGGCGATTATGTGACGATCTATCACGGAGTGACTTTAGGCGGAACAGGTCAACAAAAAAATTGCCTAAGACATCCGCAAGTAGGAGACAATGTCTTAATCGGAGCCGGCGCTATTTTACTTGGACCGATTTCTGTAGGAAATGGAGCAAAAATAGGAGCCGGAGCGGTGGTCTTAGAAGATGTTAAAGATCACTCTACTGTTGTCGGATCGCCAGCGTTACGTACAATTCGTCAAAAAATTAAAAAATAAAGACCCCTAAAGTATTGCGATCCCTCGCAGTAACTTTAGGGGATTTTTATCGTTAATGTTCAGATGCACTTGTTGTAGCATCGTCTTGTGAAGTTTCTTCAACGACTTCTTCTACAACTTCTTCAGTCACCCAATCAGTTGCCTCTTTAGCGACTAATTGTTGACCTGTTTGATCTAAGTACCATTCAACAAGAGGTTGTAAGTTTTGGACGTATTCATAAAATCCTTTAAATTCTCCCGTTTCATCATGAAGAGCACGGTAGTCATGTAACACAAACTCATTTTGATCATTAATAAAGTAAGTAGGAATATGTTCTTCATACCCAGCTCTTAATTGTCCGATAACGGTGGCCAAATCTTCATGGGTTTCTTTTGGATAAAGATGGGCTAAGCTCGATCCTAAATCTTCGTCGTGACGTTTAATCAACGTCGGCGGGTCCATCGGGCGGTTATGATATAAATATTGGTTATTGTTATCGATAAAGGATAATTCAACCGGCAAATTATTGAGTAGCCAATTAATTTGATCGACAGTTAGAAGCCCTTTATCTAACTGGACGTATTGTTGGCCTGATACAGCCTTTGTTTTTTGACTTGCTTGAGTAAACCAGTGGTTAGTATTCATTTCCACACCCTCAATGGTTGTATTAGTTCCAGCGTTAGCGTTTAAATCTTCCACACCTAGCTCGGGTTTGACTTTAAGGGTTTGGATCGCTTTTGCGTACTCCATAAACTTTTGAATGACTGAACGTAAAAAGACAATGGTTCCTTCATCTTTTAAGCGTCCATACATATCAAAGGCTGTTTTAGCTTCATTGAGTAAAAACTCCGTTCCTGGCATCGTCATCGCATCCACTCCCGGCGCTTCTAAAATTTGACGTAAATGAAGCTGCGAACGAGACGTTCCTTGATTGTGATAAGACGCGCCGATAATGAGGACCGGTTTATGGCGTAAAGGATGGACTTTATAAGATAACCATTCAATTAAACTACTTAATCCAGCAGGGATTGTATGGTTATGTTCTGGAGTAGAAATAATAACCCCTTCTGCTTGATGAATTTTACGTACAATAGTATGAACAGGCCCTTCATCAGTTAATTGACTTTCATCTCGGTCAAATAAAGGAACTTGATCAATTTCTAAAATTTCTAAATCAATTAAGTCTGCATATTCTTTTTGAATAAATTGAAGTAACTCGCGGTTGTAAGACTGCTCAGCAGGAGAGCCGACAATTCCAACTAATTTCATCATTTAATTTGCTCCTTTTTATCTTTGTCCCATGAAAAATCCTTTGCTTCTTGTTTGTTTGAGCCATATTTTTGAATTAAATCATTGGTCAAATCACAAAAGATTAAATATTCTGCAAAAATTTGGTCTAACTGTTGGCGAATAGCAGGGTCTACTAATTTCCCCTCTTCGTCAAAAGCTTGTAAAGAATAACCGAGCATAAACTCTAAGTTAGGCATGACGCGAGCTCTAATGTCGTTGGAGTCAAGAATTTGTCTTAAGTGAGCTTGAGCTCTGGAAGAGCCTAGACGACCATAAGAAGCTCCGGTAATCATTACGGGTTTATCGACTAAAGGATAAATATAATAACTTAACCAATGTAAAGCGTTACGTAATGCTGAAGGAATCGTATGGTTATATTCTGGCGTACTAATAATAACACCATCGGCTGCTTCGATTTTTTGAGCCATTTCTAACACACGTTTTGGTACTTTCTTATCACTAGGTTTATTAAAAACAGGTAGTCCTGCGATTTCCATCAATTCAATGTGAGCTTGATCTTTAAAGTGATCTTGCATATAACATAATAATTGACGGTTGGTTGAAGGAGATGAGTTGTTTCCTACAATAGCAATCAATTGTTTCATTTAGTTTTGCACTCCTTTTAAAGTGAGAATCGTTCTAACTATAATATGTCGCAATAATTCATTTAATGCAACATTGGATAAAAATCACAAACTTCATGTTAACTGAAAACTCCTTCGGCCAAAAGGGACGAAGGAGAGAGTGGATTAACGTTTGCGCATCGCCTGAGAAAGTTGAGCGGCAGGTTGGAAAGATTGATTATGATCTAAAGTAGAAAGACGGGACGCTTGTGATGAAGACTTGGCCGATGCTGGAGCGATCCATTGATCGGACGCTTCATTTGTAAATTGATCCACAGCTTGTTGTAGCGCTTTTTTAACACCGTCTTTAATAGCATCGGTCGTTACAGTAGCACTAGACACTGCGTCCACGTCTAGACGACCTTCACGTAGAATATCGTGAGGGATTTTATTAATCGCTAAGTCTCCAATACCGACCGTTTCATATTCTTCAATCACTTCAATATCTTTTAATTCAACAGCGACTTTGACGACAACGTCACCAAATAATCCTTTACCGATCCCAATAAATTCGTTCTCTTTTGTTTCGTGATGATACTGGCTTGGCTGATAGGAAAACGTGGCACTCGTTGTCGCGTCGTGGGTTGAATGATTCATGTAAGTAACCTCCTTTCTACTAACTTTTCGTAATCTAGTCGTTCTTGTGGGGTGTTTAAATTAAGCATCCATTCATCTAGTGATTGGTTCATATTAAATGCATCAAAATCAATAAAGCTTAATGGAAGTTGCTTAATAAAATACCTTAACTTTAACTCTCGTTGTGTTAATGATTTATTCAATAAAGAAAGAATGCTTTTATGGTAGAAAGCGTGAAATGGGTATAGATCAATGGATTGATGCTTGCTTTGTAATAGGCATCCTTTCGTTTGATCATTCATTAATTTGGAAAATTGGTGACGAATCAGTGTCTCGCTTAACTTTGGCATATCACAAGCCGTTAAAAAGAAAGAGTCATAAGCCATCTCTTGAATGCTTGCTTGCATACCTGCTAAAGGACCTAGCCCCTTAAAAGAAGGGACATCTTGGATCACTTTAACCGGAAGAGATTGATATAATTGAGGTTTATTGGAGACAACGATGACTTCTTCAAATAAAGTATTTAACTGACTAATTAATGAGCCCATTAACCATTGTCCATTTAATATTAGTTGTTGTTTATCTTCTTTCATTCGCCTGCTTTGACCGCCAGCTAAAATCACTGCGCTGGCGGGTAATTTGTTAAGCTTCATAGGCTTTAGCAATTTTAACGTCAACACCGAAGATGCTAATCATCATGCGAATAAAGACGTAACCAATGACACAAGTAGCTAAGTATAATTGAATACCACGAATTTGTTCAGCGATATAAGCCCACTTCACTAGTTCATATTTGTTAAAGTATTGCACCATACTAGCACTTGCTACGACACCAATAGCCATTGGGAACGTAATTCCCGCAAAACTTGGCATAAAACTAAAGGCTAGGAAAGAAGGTAACTTAATAAAGTAGAACAGTAATGAAAGTAAAAGTAACCCATACAGTAAGTAAACTAACGGTTTAAAAGGTTCCGGGTACATTTTTAAATAAGTCACTAAACTCAAGCTAACCGGGGCAATAATAATGGCCTGAGTATGATAGACTGCCTTTTCAAAAGGATGAGTCAATAGTCGCTTAATAGTGGTCGGTAATAAAAACAAGTAAATACCGATACAATACCACGTAATCATTTTTTGTAATGGAAGAAATCCCATCATATCGCCAATAACGACCGCCACGGCTAAACCGTTATAAGTAACAAACCAAGCCGGCACATAAAAATGCGTCTTAAAGTGCGCAAAAGCGTGTTTAATAGTAAAGATCATAATATGGATAATATGAACCGTTACGGCAATAAGCCATAATACTTTAGCAACAGGTAAGGAAAATTGGGCAATATATTGACTAAAGATCATTAAACACATCGACCAGCCTGCGTATAAGGCACATAAAATCGGATGATTATATTCTTCTTTAAATTGTTGAGGGTGATCAATGACTTTTAAAGTAGCACAAATCCACAAAGCACCACATAAAACCATAAAGATATGCCTCACCCATGTAAATCCTAAGCCGTTAAAAACGTTTGATAAAGTTAATACTCCAACGAGAGCTGGAAGCATTGGAACAGGTAATGTTTTTAACCATTGTTTAAAGTTCATTGGACACTTCCTTCCCACTTTTCAACGCGAACGGGAGCCGATTTATAGGCCGGTTCTTTAGAGTAAGAATCATAAACAGAAGCGGTCAGCTGGTTACATTCGATGTAATGAATCGGTGCAAAGACTTCATCGTTTCGCTGGCGGTCAAAGATGTGAACATCAAATAGCGCTTGCTCTCCGTTAGAAGAGTAGATCATAACGCGATCTTCTTCTGTCACGTCTAACTCTTTAGCCATCAACGGCCCCATCACTACGTAAGCATTTTCTGGGTTAATTTGATGGTTCGCGCTAATTTCACGTGTTCTTGAACGAGTATGCCATGCAGCGGCTGAACTGCGTCCCGTATTAAAGACCGTTGGGAATTCTTCGGTGGTTGGCATTGGATTTTCTAAAGGTTCTTCAAAGATAAAGTTCGCTCGTCCGTCCGGGGTGAAGAATTGACCATCCTCGTACAGACTGCGCTCGTCTTCTTTCAAAATAGCTCCTTGGGGGAAAGGCCATTGAACGCCTTTTGAACGAGTTAATTCATCCCATTGAACCCCTGTAATATCACAAGGCATGTTTCGCGATGTTTCTTTCATCATTTCAAAAATCTTTCTTGGCTCATCCCAACGAGAGATATCCATACCTAACTTTTCCGCAACCCCTAAGAAAACTTCTTGGTCGGTTCGTTCGTCTTCTGTTTTAGAAATAACTGGTCGAACAGGAGACAAGCGACGTTCCGTATTAATAATTGTACCTTCTTTTTTAATACCCGGAACGACTGGGAAAAAGACTGACGCTAATTCAGAGGTTTCAGTGTCATCATACAAATCTTGTACGACGAAGAGTTCTAGTTTTTCTACCGCTTCCATAAAGGTCTTGTTATTGGTCCAACTATGGCGTGGGTTCGTACAGATGATCCACAATCCTTTTATTTTACCAGAGTTAACTCCTTCGACAATTTCGTTATAAGGAATGGTTGGCTTTTTAGCTAAGTAATCAGGAGTAACGCCAAAGATATCAGCAATTCGCTCACGTTCAGCTTCGTTGGTGTAGTCTGCTCCACCATGAAGAGCCGTTGTATTACTAAACAAACGTGATCCCATTGCGTTTGTTTGACCTGTTAATGAGTTAGCTCCTGTTCCTGGTTTGCCGATATTACCTGTCATGAGAGCTAAGTTAATGATAGATTGAGCTACACGCACACCTTCATAGTGTTGGTTAACTCCCATGGTCCACCAAAAACTGACGCGTTTACCGGTCATAATTAAATCGGCTAATTCAAGGAATTGTTCTTTACTTAAGCCAGTGGTTTTAACGCCACGTTCTAAAGTAAAGTCTTTAACGAATTCTTTAAAGGATTCAAAGTGATTGGTATGTTGTTGAATAAAATCATGATCCAAGTGGTCTCGCTCAATTAAAATATTCGCTAAGGTATAGAATAGAGTTAAGTCACTGTCATGTTTAATAGGGTAGTGATAATCAGCCTCTTGAGCTGTTTCTGAACATCTTGGGTCAATCACAATAATGCGATCAGACGGTTTGCGACTTGCTCTGACGCGGTTCCAAATAATCGGGTGAGCGACCACAGGGTTAGCACCGACATAAATAATCGTATCAGAAAGTTCCATATCTTTAATCGTGTAGCCCGGTGCATCAAAGCCAAAGGACTGCTTATGCGCCACGACGGCAGTCGCCATACATAAACGGGTATTTCCATCTAAGTTGGCTTGTAAGTGGTTGCGCATCATATGACCTAATAAAGCAAAGTCTTCGACTAACAGTTGTCCGGTACTAATCCCGGCAAAGGCTTCTTCGCCATACTTTTTTTGAATAGCTTGAATTTTCTCAGCTACATGCTCAAACCCTTCATCCCAAGAGACCACTTTCATCGAACCGTCTTCTTGTCTAATTTTAGGCAATGGGTTCGGACGATGAATGGTTTGTTGTTTATCTAAATTTAGTCCTTTAATACATAAAAGGCCAGGGTTTACGGGATAGCCGGATTTAGGAATAATTTTTTTAATTTCATCATTTTCAACTAAAAAATCTAAACCACATGAAATCGCACAATAGTTACATGTGGATTGAATTCGCTCCATGACTGATTCTCCTTTAATAATTATTGCTCGCTAGAAAGAGCATGGGTTAACAATTCTTGAGCCTGTTCGTCGGATAATTCATGGTGATAGAACGTTTGATAGAATGTTTTCATTTCTTCAATCAAATCAACGTTATATAGATCGTTAAAGAATACATGACCTAACCATGGAATACCCATTAAAGCATTAATTGATTTAGGTCCAGATACCCAGTTGAATGGTTCATTTGGAATTAAGTAAAATTGATTCGTTTCAGCCGCCGGTGTTTCTGACCATGGTGCTTCTGCTCGTTGATCAAAGGCTTCTTGATCGGTAAAGAACACCACTTCCGGTTGCCATTCGACAATTTGTTCTGGGGAAACTTCTTTAGAGTTGACCGTGTCTTTTTGATCTTTAGTAAAGACATTCACTAAACCAACTTTTTCTAAAACTTCTGTTCTAAAGTCACCTTCAGCTCCTGTACGCGTCCCATCTTCACCAAAGGCATAATAGAATTTAATATCTTTTTCTTTTGCTTTTTCGTGGTTATCATTGGCCATTGTCAGTAATTTTTCAATGTAATTTACTTGATTTTGAACGTCTTTTTCTAACAATTCACCTAGACGAGTGTAAAGAGTTGGTAAATCGTCTAAGTTACCGTCTAAAAAGATCACAGGGACATCAGTTTGATCTTGTAAAGTATCTAATGTTTCTGCGATGTCGTCTTTTTTATCGCCGATATCGACAATAACGTCTGGGTTTAAGTTAATGATTTCTTCTTTACTTAATTCTTTCTTACCAAATACAGATCCGACCTCAGGCATGTCTGCCATTTCTTGGGGTAAATATTTTAATGCGTCTGGTTTAGGACTGGAGTTCCAGCCGACCATTTTATCTGGAGCAATCGAGTAAAGAACGACTTGACTATTTGGTCCAGAAGCTAAAATCGTTTCAACGTGAGCAGGTAAAGTAATATCACGTCCTAAATCATCGGTAAAGACTTGTGTTTCTTCTTGAGCTAAAGCGACGACAGGCGCGTTAGCTGGTTGAATAAACGTTGCGGCGGGTGCTACTTGAACAAGTAACGTTGCTGCAGCAGTTGCGGCAAATAATTGACGCATGAATTTTGTTTGTTTCATAAAATATCGTCTCCTTAATAAATAGAATAAATTAATTGCTCAATTGAGCTAAGCATTGAATAAAGATCGGTGAATTGTTTAATGCTTCAATAAAAGTAAACGACGTTCCACCAACCGTTAAAAATAATTCCCGTGCTTCTTCATCAATTTCAATCAACGTTTCTAAACAATCCGCAGTAAATGACGGCGCAATCACGCCGACTCGCTGCACGCCGGTTTGGACTAAAGATTGCAAGTGATCCGTTAAGCTTGGTGTAAGCCACTCTGCTTTACCAAATTTTGACTGATAGCAGTGACTTACTGTTACCGGCACATCGAGCTTTTCTTGAATCTTTTTGGTCGTTTTTTGACAGTGCGTCGGGTAAGGATCACCTTGTTGGGCATAATGTAAAGGAATGCCGTGATAAGAACAGACCAAATGATCAAAGGGTTGTTTACGATATGCTTCATGAATGTTAGCAACTAATCCTTCAATATATAAATCATCTTGATAAAAAGAAGATATAAAAGTTAAGTTAGGACAGTTATTTTTATGCTCTAACGCTTTCATCACTTGTTGAAAAACAGGCCTTGTTGTTGAAATTGAATATTGAGGGTATAAGGGAATGACGACTAATTCATCGATGAATTGCTTTAATAATTCATCGATGGTTTGTCTAATCGTCGGTTCTCCGTAGGTCATCGCAAACTTTACAGTACATTCTGGCAACAGCTGTTGAAGTTGTTGGGTTTGATTTTTAGTAATGTAAAGTAAGGGCGACTCATGATAAAAGTTCCACATTTTTTGATAGTCTGCTAGAAGTCGCTTAGGACGAGTGGGTAAGACGATGCCATATAGTGCGGGTCTCCAACGAAAAGGGGATAGATCGACAACGTTTGGATCGCTTAAAAACTCGGCTAAAAATCGGCGAATCGCAGAAATCGTCGGCGCTTCAGGACTACCTAAGTTTACGAGTAAAATAGCTTTTTTACTTGACTGAGTCATTGAAAGGGGTGCTCCTTTATGAATAAAAGTTTAGTTACTTTTGTTGGTTCGTTAATAATTTAGGAACGATTTGAATAGGGTAATGGGGTACTCGGACGGTTTCAACTGAAATATTATAAAGTTGAGACAGCAATGAAGAAGTCATGACCTCTTCAACCGCTCCTTGTTTTAAAATTTGATGATCTTTTAATAAAATCGCTTCATCGCAAAAATGAATGACATCTTGCGGATGATGAGACGTCATCAAAATCGTATAACCTTTATCCGTTAATGTACGAATATGTTGTAAGACGTTGAGTTGATTACCATAGTCTAAATTATTCGTCGGCTCATCTAAAATAATAAATGGGGTTTGTTGCATTAAAGCTTGCACGATACTAATGAGTTGCTTTTGTCCGCCGGATAACGTTAAGTAATTGGAATGGGCCAACTTAGCAATCCCAAACACATCAAGTAGTTCCATGGCTCGCTGATAAGTCGCTTCAGGCGCTTCATTTAAATGAAAAGCCCCAAATTGAACGATATCGATGACTGAATGAGCTGAACGAAGGGATTGTTGTTGAGGCACATAAGCAATTAACGCGGCTCGTTCTTTAATGGACAATTGATTTAAAGATTGACCTTGAAACGTAATATTACCTTGGTAATCATTCGGTAAACCTAAAATACAACGTAAGAGAGTAGTCTTACCAGCCCCATTGGGTCCAAGTAATGCGGTGACTTTCTTTTGCGAAACGCTAAAGGAAAGATCTTTTAAGATGACTTGGTCGCCAAAAGCATAATGGAGATGATCAACGTTTAAAATCATGAAAATTTTCTCCTTTAAGTAGTAAGATTAAATAAACAGGCGCCCCCATTAAAGCAGTTAAAATACCAATCGGAATTTCTGTTGCAGTGAAAGTTCGTGCGACGGTATCGATTAAAATCATAAAAATAGCTCCAACAAAAAACATTAATGAAATTAAGTTGCGATAATTTGAGCCGATAATAATTCGAACGATATGAGGGATGACGAGCCCCACCCAGCCGATCATGCCGGTTAAAGCCACGCTACTTGTAGTAAGAAGTGTGGCTGCAAAAATTAAAACGCTTCGCACATAACGAACATTTAAGCCAACACTTTGTGCCTTATCCTGTCCTAAACTTAAAATATTTAGACTCGAACGGTAATAAAAAATTAACACTAAGCCTAAAATAAAAGCTGGAATTAAAGGGAGCAATTTATGCCACGTTACTGAGCTAAAAGACCCTAACATCCAATAGGTAATAGCAGGCAGTCGGTTATTTTCATCCGCAATCAGCTTTAAGTAACTAACTCCGGCTTGGAAAGTAGAGCTGATGACCATTCCCGATAAAATCAAGCTCAATGTCGGATCAAACTTTAAAAATCGGCTTACCATATAGGTCAATGCCACGCAAATTAAACCAAAAATAAACGAGCTACCAATGACTTGCAAGTGGTTTGCATATAAAAGTAAAGCTAAAGCTGCGCCAAAGGAAGCCCCACTGGACACACCTAATACATTCGGTGAAGCCATTGGGTTATCAAACAGCGCTTGATAGACGGTGCCTGAAATAGCAAGAGCCATGCCGACAAAGATATTAGCAACAATTCGCGGTAAACGAATCTTCCATACAACCCGAACAAAAGCAGGTAAACTCATCCCTTGACCTCGATTTAATAAAAAAACTCCTAATTCCTTAACATCCGTTAAAGAAACAGAATAACGTCCTACAGATAAAGAAAGTCCAATACTCGCTAATAGAAAAATTGAACAAAAAAGAACTTTCAGATGAAAGGAGCGTTTTAAATCATTAAATTCCAAAATAACCTCCTTTGCATTGAAACATTTATAACTATAAGAGGGGTGACCTTCTCTTACTAAATTTATTTTATCATACGTGAGGGTTATAACAATATGCGATAAAATTATTGTGAAAAAAGAGAGTGGAGTAGATCGATTTAGAAGATATAAACAAAAAACCTCCTAGACCATGTCCAGGAGGCTAAGAGCGCGCCCGGCAGGATTCGAACCTGCGACCGTTCGCTTAGAAGGCGAATGCTCTATCCAGCTGAGCTACGAGCGCATATGTTATTCACAACATGTCTTATTATAAGATAGTTCATAGAAAGTATCAAGCCTCTTTTACTAAAAAGTGAAAAAACTTTGAAAGAGGTCCTTTCATTAAAGCGCTTTAAAAGGTTATGTTATACTTGTGTTAACCATTGAATGAAGGGAGAAGCTAACGAAATGAAACAAAATTATATTCTGGGCGGCTATACAAAAAAAGCCAATGATGGATTGTATCAAACAAACTTTGATCCAGAAACATTAACTTTTACTAACACTCGCCGCATTGCGGAATTAACCAACCCTACTTTTGCAACTCTTTCTGAAAATAAAAAACTTTTATTTGCTTTATATCAAGGAGAAGAGTTAGGTGGTGTCATTGCCTTTGAAAAAATAGACGACGGTTGGAAAGAACTGGACCGCATTGCAGCAACGGAAAAAATGGGAAGCCACATTGAGTACCGCGATGAAACCCGAACAATTTATGTATCTAATTATCATGAAGGTGCTTTAGATGTCTATTCTTTAGATAAAGATAACAACCTATGGCACATTCAACGCGAAAATCATGACCAACATCCTGATAAGTCAAATGTTCATTATGCAGGAGTCAGTCATGACGATACGATGTTGTTCGTCGCCGATTTAGGTCAAGATACGGTTTCAACCTATGGCTTTAAAGATGATGGTCAAATTACTTTATTATTTGAATTATCTTTACCTAAAGGAAGCGGACCTCGCCATATTGTTGAGCATCCTAATGCGCCGGTTATTTATGTTATTACAGAACTATCAAGTGAAATTTATGTGATTCGCTTTAGTGTTGATGGCAAATTAGACATTGTTCAACAGCTAGATATTTTACATCATGGGAGTCGAGATGCTTCCAGTGCAGCGATTAAGATGACAAGTAACGGTCAATATTTATATACATCGACTCGTTATGATAACCGTTTGGCTAGTTTTTTAGTGTCTCAACAAGACGGAACTTTAGAAAAAATTGCTGAAATAAGCGCCGAAGTGAGTGTGCCTCGCGATTTTGCTTTAGATGAATCACAACGCTATTTATTAGTGCCGGATCAAGATAGTAATCAGATGGCAATTTTTGAACGAGATTTAGAAACAGGGGAATTACATTTCATTAAAATTAATCAAACGATTCCCGAATGTGTTTGTATTTTACCGAATTATTAAATTAATTTTAGGCCATTTTACCTCTGCTTTTAGATAGCTAATTGCGCGGTGAAATGGTCTTTTGTGTCGTTTCAATAGATTTAGTTAAGAGATCCTTTATTGTTTTTTATACAAAGAATCCTTGACTTCACCAATTTTGTTAGATAAGCTTTGGATGTCAAATAGTTTGATGTTCAAACCATTTAGATGAAAAGGAGAACATACCCATGGAAAAAGATGTATTGCGAGAAATCAATCAATATCTCGTGAAGATTTTTAATGACATATTAGTGCTAGAAGAAGAAGCGTTGAAAGAAAGTACCTTTACAGATGTGACGATTCGCGAATTGCATACCATTGAAGCGATCGGTTTATCAGGAGATACGACGTCTTCTCAAGTCGCTCGCACATTAAATATTACACTAAGCACCGTTAGTACGGCTGTACAAAACTTAGTTAAAAAAGACTACGTGGAACGTGTCCAAAGTACAAAAGACCGCCGTGTTGTCGCTTTAAAATTAACTAAACGAGGCAAGCTATTGTATCGTCTCCATGCAAAATTTCATTTGCAAATGGTTGAACGAATTTTGACAGATATGAATGATGACGAGACACAAGCGCTAATTAAAGGTTTACGCAACTTAGATGAATTTTTAAATGAAATTCGTCAAGAATCATATGCAAAGGAAAAATAACGATGAGTCAAATTATTGCGACGGGTTCTTATTTACCCGATCACTATGTGTCAAATGACGCTTTAATTGAACAAACCCACATTGAATCAAGTGATGAGTGGATTAAACAACGAACGGGCATTAGCGGTCGCCACTTTGTTCAAGGACAACAAACTGTAGCAGAATTGGCGATTAACGCAGCTAAAAATCTATTGGAATCTCTTAAAGAAGATATTTCTAAACAGATTCAATATATCATTGTTGCGAGTATGTCGAGCCAAGGATTAACACCGAGTATCGCTAGTCACATTCAAGGAGCGATTAAAGCGACTCAAGCTTGGGCCTTTGATTTAAATGGAGCGTGTAACGGATTTGTTATGGCATTAGATGTAGCCAATAGCTTATCTAGAGCCCAATCTTCGGGTTACACTTTAGTGATAGGTGCAGAAGCCATGTCGCAAATAATGGATTTTACAGATCGTTCCGTATGCATTTTGTTTGGCGACGGGGCAGGTGCAGTTTTAATTAAACATGATGGACAACCCTTAAGAGGATATCGTTCGCAAATCCATACTCAATTTGACGAACAAAAAGCCATCCAAGTGCCCATTTTAGGTCCTAGTCGCGGGGTCATGAAAATGAAAGGACGAGAAGTATTTAACTTTGTCAATCGTCAAGTGATTCCAGACTTAAAAGAATTTGTCGCCGATGCATCCTTTGATTATTTAATTAGTCACCAAGCTAACGAGCGTTTGCTGGCTTTATTTTCTAAACAGTTGCATTTAAAGTCATCCAATATTCCTTGCAATATTCAACACGTAGGAAATATGTCAGCTGCAAGTATTCCTGTTTTAATAGACCAGATGGTGCAAAAGGAACAGGTACATTTAGACCAAAGTAAAACCGTTGTTTTAGTTGGGTTTGGTGGCGGCTTGTCTTGGGGATTCATTCAAATGAAATTATAAAAATAAATAACAATTCAGGAGGATTATTATGGTTTTTGAAAAAGTAAAAGAAATTATTGTTGATGAATTAGGGATTGAAGAAGATGAAGTGACACCCGAGACGAACTTTGAAGAAGATTTAAAAGCAGACTCTTTAGACGTCTTCCAAATCATTTCTGAAATTGAAGATGAATTAGATATTACGATCGATACAGATCAAAACTTACAAACAGTTCAAGATTTAGTCGATTATATCGAAGGATTGCAACAATAATTAAATCATAAAAGGAAGATTAAAAGATGAAGACAGCGATTACTGAGTTACTAAACATTCAATATCCCATCGTCCAAGGGGCGATGGCTTGGGTGGCCGATGCGGGTTTAGCGAGTGCGGTATCTAACGCAGGAGGACTAGGCGTCATTGGTACGGGACATGATACAGCACAAACGGTTAAGGAAAAGGTAGAAGAAATGCTTTCTAAAACCGACAAACCTTTTGCTGTTAATATTATGTTACTTAATAAACATGCCGATGAAGTAGTAGACTATTTAAGCCAATCACCTGTTAAGATCGTTACGACGGGTGCAGGGAACCCTTCAAAATATATTAAACAACTCCAAGACGCAGGGATTTGTGTAATTCCAGTAGTCGCTTCTGTTGCTTTAGCCAAGCGAATGGAGCGCATTGGCGCTGACGCAGTCATTGTCGAAGGGATGGAAGCAGGCGGACATATTGGTAAATTGACCACGATGGCACTCCTTCCTCAAGTGGCGGATGCGGTATCCATTCCTGTTATTGCTGCAGGTGGAATTGGTGATGGAAGAGGTTTTGCTGCCGCTTTAATTTTAGGAGCGGACGGCGTTCAAGTAGGGACTCGTTTTGTTGTTGCTAAAGAGTCGAATGCTCACGCAAACTTTAAAGAACGTATTCTTAAAGCAAAAGATGTTGATACGGTCATAACAGGAGAACTAACAGGTCATCCTGTACGTGTTTTAAAAAATCAACTAACAAGAACGTACTTAGAAGCTCAAAGACAAGAAACGAGTAAAGAAAAACCTGACTTTAAGCGTCTAGAAGCGCTAGCCGAAGGAGCGTTAAGACGGGCGGTTGTCGAAGGAGATATTAAAAACAGCTCACTAATGGCTGGACAAATCTCCGGGCTAATAACAAAAGAAGAAACCGTTTCAGAAATTATTAAAGACTATGTCCAAAGCGGGCGTCAAGCTTTAATAAGTAAACAGTCTATGTGGGATGATCAGTAGGAGAGTATATGAAACTTGCGATTGTATTTAATGGTCAAGGGGCCCATTATCAAAAGATGGGGCTCGATTTTTTTAAACATTTTTCTAAAGCTAAAGACGTCTTAATGACTGCTCAGTCTTTATTAGATGAGCCATTATTGGACTGGATCGAAAACCAGCCCGAAAAGTTTGAACAAACTAAATATGCTCAACCTGCTATTGCTGCGGTAAGTTTAGCTATTTATGAAAGTATTCGGCCGCTTCTACCATCTATTTCTTATATGGCTGGATTAAGTTTAGGTGAGTACTCTGCTCTTATAGCAAGTGGGTATCTTACTTTAGAAGAAGGATTGGAGCTCCTTATTAAGCGAGGCGAATTAATGTCTACTCATTGTGACGTCTTAAAAAAGGAAACCCCTTCTCAAATGTTAGCTGTAGTGGGTGTTCCCTTAAAAGAAGTTCAAGAACTCATTCAGTCGTCTCATTTAAAGGACCTTTGGGTTGCTAATATTAATTCGACCGGACAAATTATTGTTGCCGGTTCCAAAAAAACAACGAAAGCAGTTCGTTCTTTTGCTAAAGAAAAAGGTTACCGTCGTTTAATACCTTTAAAGGTCGAAGGACCTTTTCACACACCGCTAATGAATCCGATAAGACTTCCCTATGAAAAAGTGCTCGATGAGACTTCATTTAAGTTAGGAAAAGTACCTGTCATTAGTAATACGACTTTACAAACTCATCGTTTAGATGAGATTAAACCAACATTAGTCGATCATTTAACTAAACCCGTTCGTTGGCAAGAAACCATCGATTGGTTTAGTCAACAAGGAGTGACTCATTTAATTCAAATTGGTCCTGGGTCGACATTAGTGAATTTATTAAAGCGAGAAAAGGTTCCTTTTAAATATATGGTTGTTGAAGAAGTAGCGGATGTAGATAAAGTTAGTGAGTTTGTTAAGGAGATTGAGTAAATGTCAAAAGTATGTTTTATCACCGGAAGTTCAAGAGGGATTGGTTTAGCCATTGCTAAAGATTTAGCAAAACAAGGTCATCAAGTTATTTTGAACAGCCGAAGTCCTTTAGATGAAAGTGTATTGGATCAATTTAAAGACGCTCCCAAGCCTGTTGGTCAAATGATTGGCGATGTTAGTGATTTTGATACGGCTAAACAATTAATCGACTCGATAAAAGAAGAATACGGCCGGTTAGATGTACTCATTAATAATGCAGGTATTACATGGGACAATTTAATGATTCGTATGAAAGAAGAAGAGTTTGATCAAGTGATTAAAACGAATTTAAAAGGAACATTTAATACTTGTCGTTTTGCTTCTTCTATTATGTTGCGCCAACGAGCAGGATGCATAATCAATATGACCAGTGTGGTTGGAATTACAGGAAATATAGGGCAGACGAACTACGCTGCCAGTAAAGCAGGCGTCATTGGTCTGACGAAATCTTTAGCCAAAGAATTGGCTTCGCGTTCGATTACCGTTAACGCGATCGCACCTGGTTTTATTGAAACAGGTATGACAGATCAGTTGAGCGATAAAGTAAAAGAAGCAACCCTTAACAATATTCCGTTAAAACGCATGGGCCAAGTAGAAGATATTTGTCGTTGTGTTAATTATTTAATAGACGCGACCTATGTTACGGGGCAAGTGTTGGAAGTTAACGGCGGCTTACATATGTAACCAAAGTCAAAACAAAGGAGATTAGGTTATGCAACGTGTAGTAATTACAGGAATGGGGACAATATCTCCCATTGGAAATGATGTTGAAACATTTTGGGAAAGTATTAAACAAGAAACGAGCGGGATTGGTCCAATAACAAAGTTTGATGCAAGTCAAACTGGGATTTATGTCGCTGGTGAAGTTAAGGATTATGATCCAAGTCTGACAATGGATCGCCGTGAACATCGTCGGATGGATTGGTTTTCAAAGTACGGCGTTTCAGCGGCAGTCGAAGCAGCGAAGATGAGTGAATATCCTATTGAAGATCAGGCCGACCGCGTCGGTGTATTTGTTAGTTCAGGAATTGGTGGGTTAGTAGAAATTGAAGACGGCATTAAACGCATGCTGGATAAAGGACCTAAACGAGTTCCTCCTCTTTTTGTTCCAATGACTATTGGTAATATGGCTGCTGGAAATATTTCCATTAAGTTAGGCGCTAAAGGACCGAGTTTAGATATCGTCACCGCTTGTGCTTCAGCAACAAACGCGATTGGGGAAGCCTTTTTAAAAATCAAATACGGCTTATTAGATGCAGCTTTTGCTGGTGGAGCAGAAGGAACGATTAATGAAATTGGAATTGCTGGATTTGCCGCGTTGACGGCACTTTCTACGAATGAAGACCCTAAAACCGCTTCTCGTCCCTTTGATAAAGACCGAGATGGATTTGTGATGGGAGAAGGTTCAGGTATTTTATTTTTAGAATCCCTCGAATCTGCTTTAGACCGCGGGGCTAAAATTTATGGCGAAGTGGTAGGGTATGGAACTAATAGTGATGCTAGTCATATGACCGCTCCGTCTGAAGATGGAAGTGGTGCTGGAAAAGCGATTAAACAAGCCTTAGACATGGCTAATATTGAACCTTGTGCAATTGATTATATTAATGCCCATGGGACAAGTACACCTACAAATGAAACAGCAGAAATTAAAGCCATTAATTATGCTTTAGGAGAGCACGCCAAACGTATTCCCATTTCCAGTTCGAAAGGATACTTTGGTCATTTATTAGGAGCTGCCGGAGGGGTAGAAGCCATCGTTGTCACTAAAGCTCTCGAAGAAGGCTTTATTCCACCAACATTAGGCTTACAAAATCCTCAAGAAGAATTTGACGGATATGATTTAGTTCCTCAAAAAGGACGCAATCAATCTATTGATTATGCTTTATCCAACTCTTTAGGATTTGGTGGTCACAATGCGATTTTAGTGTTTAAGCGTTGGAAAGGAGATGAAGCTTAATGAATGTACAAGATATTTTAAAGATCGTCGAAGAAATCGATGGTTCTTCCCTAGCTTATTTTGATTACCATAGTGAAGATGTGCACTTGACATTAGCAAAAGAGATGCTCAATAGTCCGTCGCATTTTACTCAGTCCGCTTCAATTTCTCAAGAAGTTGAAAAGAAGGAACCCTCTATTGAAGTAACGAGTCACGCGACGGAAAACAATGCGGTTCAAGAAGAAACAGTAGATGAAAATATTCGCGAAGTGACAGCTCCGATTATAGGTGTGGCTTACTTACAGCCTAAACCAGAAGAACCTCCCTTTATTAAAGTAGGAGACTACGTCAATGAAGGGGACGTTATTATGATTTTAGAAGCGATGAAGTTAATGAATGAAATTCAATCAACAGAGTCTGGGGTTGTCACCGAAATTTTAGTCGAAAACGAAGAAGTAGTCGAGTACGGTCAACCACTCATTCGTGTGAAATAAAAAGGAGAGGTAAATATGCCAGTATTAAATGCCCAACAAGTTATGGAGATTATCCCAAACCGCTTCCCGATTGGTTATATTGATGCGGTAGATGAAGTAGAACCTGGAAAGCGTATTGTTGCACGTAAAAACGTGACTATTAACGAGCACTTTTTCCAAGGACATTTCCCTGGAGAACCGGTGATGCCGGGAGTGTTAATTGTCGAATGCCTTGCCCAAGCAGGATCGATTTCCTTACTTATGTTAGATGAGCTCAAAGGAAAGCACGGTTATTTAGGTGGAGTCGATAAAGTGCGCTTCCGCCAAAAAGTTGTTCCCGGCGATGTGTTAAGACTGGAAGTTGAAATTAACAAATTACGTCGTAATATTGGAACAGCGACAGGAACAGCGTGGGTTGAAGACAAGCGTGTTTGTACTTGTGAGATGACCTTTATTGTAGGAGCCGATTAAGATGTTTAAAAAGATATTGGTTGCTAATCGCGGGGAAATTGCGTGCCGGATTATTCGTGCCTTACGAGAGATGAACATTACATCGGTTGCGGTATATAGTCAAGCCGATCAAGATGCCTTGCATACTCAGCTTGCTGATGAAGCGATTCAAATCGGCCCGGCAAACAGTTTAAATTCCTATCAAAATCCAGTAGCTATTTTAACTGCGGCGATGGTGACCGGTGCCGATGCCATTCACCCGGGATACGGTTTTTTATCCGAGCGACACGATTTCATTCAAATGTGTGAAGATGTAGGAATGAAATTTATCGGACCTAGAAGTGATGTGGTTAAGTTAATGGGGAACAAACAAAATGCTCGTTTGACGATGGAAAAAGCAGGCGTACCTATTGTTCCCGGAAGTAAAGGGTTAGTGTACTCTTTACAAGAAGCAAAAGAAGTCGCTAGAACGATCGGGTTTCCTTTAATGGTTAAAGCAGCAGACGGCGGTGGAGGCCGAGGAATGCGTCGGGTAGAAAGTATGGAAGACCTTCCAAGGTTATTTGACCAAGCCCAACAAGAAACGTGGTCCATCTATGGCAACAAAGACTTATATATTGAACGGATTATTGCGCCAGCTAGACACATTGAAGTCCAATTATTAGCTGATGAACATGGTCATGTGATCCATTTAGGTGAAAGGGACTGCTCATTGCAGCGCAATCATCAAAAGGTATTAGAAATTGCGCCGGCTCCCTTTTTACCTGAAGAGGTGCGAGAAAAAATGTACCAAGCATCAGTTAATGCAGCGCAAAGCATTGGCTATTGGAATGCGGGAACAATTGAATATTTAGTCGATGAAGACAACCAATTTTACTTTATGGAGATGAATACCCGCTTACAAGTAGAACATACAATTAGTGAAGCAATTAGTGGCGTTGATATTGTTAAAGAACAAATTAATATTGCGATGGACAAACCCTTATCTTTTCAACAAGAAGACATTCAGTTGTCAGGGTACGCAATTGAAGCGAGATTAAATGCAGAAAATCCTAAAGAAAACTTCTTACCTGCCAGCGGCCATATTAATCGCTTATTGTTACCTGTAGGTGGGTTAGGTTTACGCGTAGAAACAGGTATTTATTCCAACTATACTCTACCACCCTTTTACGATTCAATGATTGCCAAAGTGATCACTTATGCTTCGACATTAGAAGAAGCTTTCATTATTATGCATCGTGCTTTAGATGAAGTAGTAGTGGAAGGAGTAGAGACGAATATTGAATTGCTGCAAGATTTATCGACGACTTCCAAGCTTTTAAAAGATTCAGTGCATACGATGTGGCTCCAAGAGGTGTATATGCCTCAATGGCTAACAACCTCAAAACGTTAAAGAAAAGAGTGAGATGAATGTTTCGACGTCACAATAAAATCCGTTTAAATCCAGTCCATCCTAAAGAGTACTATGAACGTCTAAAAAAAGTACCCGACGATTTAATTAAACGGTGCCCTCATTGTCAAAAAGCATTAGTGAATAAACAATTACCTAAAGACTATACGTGCTATCATTGCGGATTGCCTCTAACTTTTCCGGCAAAAGAACGAATTGAGTGGCTATTAGATGAAGGAACATTTCAAGAATGGAATGAGTCTTTAACCACTCAAAATCCTTTAGACTTTCCCGGATATCAACAAAAAATCGACGAAACAGCCTCTCGCTTAGAAATAAATGAAGCGGTCATAACAGGTGTGGGGAAATTAGCTAACCAACCTTTAGCGATAGGCGTTATGGATTCACGATTCATTATGGCAAGTATGGGAACCATTGTAGGAGAAAAATTAACCCGCTTATTTGAAGAAGCCACTTGCCAACGACTGCCCGTCGTTTTATTTCTTGCATCAGGAGGCGCTCGGATGCAAGAAGGGATTTTATCTTTAATGCAAATGGCTAAAGTCTCTCAAGCCGTTGAAAGACACGATAAAGCGGGCTTGTTTTATCTTTGTGTGTTAACCAATCCTACAACAGGAGGTGTAACAGCTAGTTTTGCAACTCAAGCAGATATTATTTTAGCTGAACCTCGAGCACTCGTAGGATTTGCAGGAAGACGTGTTATTGAACAAACAACAAAGGTAACTCTTCCAGAAGATTTTCAACAAGCAGAAACGGTGTTAGCTAATGGATTTATTGATCATATTGTACCCCGGTCTCACCAGCATGAAACCCTTTCTTTTTTACTTAAAGCCCATTCGATATCTTAAGGAGGTAGAGTGATGGATACTTATCATATTGTACAAAAGTCTCGCGATATTCAGCGTCCCTCTGCCCTTGAGGTGATTCATCACTTAACAAATGGTCGGTTTTTAGAGTGTCATGGAGATCGATTAATGGCTGATGATGCTGCGATGATTGGTGGCGTCGGTCTCGTTGATGAATTACCTGTTACATTTATAGGTATTCAAAAAGGGACGACGTTACAAGAAAACTTAAGACGTAATTTTGGTTCTAGTGGGCCCGCCGGTTACCGCAAAGCTCAACGCTTAATGAAACAAGCAGAGAAATTTAACCGTCCCGTTGTGACACTAATTAATACCGCTGGAGCGGACTGCTCTCCGGAAGCAGAAAAATTCGGAATCGGAGAAGCGATCGCTCAAACTTTACTCGTAATGGCGGGATTAACGGTTCCTACTTTAGCTCTTATTTTAGGAGAAGGAGGAAGTGGCGGTGCGATTGCTTTAGCCTTAGCAGACCGGGTATGGATGTTAGAACAAGCGACTTATTCAATCTTATCCCCCGAAGGGTTTGCTTCTATTCTATGGAAAGATGCTAAGCTGGCTCCTAAAGCTGCCGATCTGATGAAGCTAACAGCCTATGAATTAAAAGAGTTACAAGTCATTGATCATTATATTTGCGAACAGATAGATGGACAACCTCTACCAAAAGACGTCTTAATTGAACAGATCGCCCAATCGATTCAAAAAGAGTTGTATCAATTGATCGAAATGGATACGAGACAGCGTTTAGATGAGCGAAGAAATAAATTTAGACAATTTTAGCCAGTTGATCTGGCTTTTTTTATTAACTTTTTTTAAAAAAATAAAAATTATTACTTCACAAACTATCTTTAAATCAACAGAAGTGTCTAAAAACTAGTACAGTTTTCTTGAATGTATTGATACAGATTGACCCTCAATAGAGAGGTTCTTATGTTAATTGAATAATTTTTTATCAAATCCAACTGTACCAAGAGTATCACTTCACAAAGTTGTATGACACTGATGAAATAAGGAAATAGTAAGGGATTTCTCTTGCGTTGAAAGCGTTTAAATGATACATTATAGACGTAGCGAGCAATAGTACAGTTTTGAAATAATTTGTATCTGTTGTACTCAGTATTATAAATATGGAGAGGAATGTATACAGTATGGCAACAAGCAATATTCCAGAAAAATTAAAAGAGTTATTGCAACATGATAACTACGATTTTAGTATGGTCCAAGTATTAGACCCTGAAGGAAACGTGGTCGACAAAGATTTATTACCAGACTTATCAGATGATGAATTAGTACAATTAATGGAGCGTATGGTATGGTCACGTATTTTACACGAACGTTCTACCGCTCTTAACCGTCAAGGACGTTTAGGATTCTATGCTCCAACTTGGGGTCAAGAAGCTTCACAAATTGGATCCGTTAGCCCATTAACTGAAGATGACTTCTTATTACCTGGATACCGTGACGTGCCGCAATTGGTTATTCATGGCTTGCCACTACATAAAGCGTTCTTATGGTCACGTGGTCATATGGAAGGAAGCACTTATCCAGAAGACTTCCACGCCTATCCACCACAAATCATCATCGGTGCACAATATATTCAAGCAACCGGTGTTGCGATGGCCTTAAAGATTAAAGGTAAAGAAGCTGTCGCAGTTACATGGACAGGAGACGGTGGAACTTCTCAAGGTGACTTCTACGAAGGAATTAACGCAGCTGGAGCATACCGTGTACCTGCTTTATTCTTCATCCAAAACAACGGATGGGCCATTTCTACACCACGCTCACAACAAACTCATGCTAAAACTTTAGCACAAAAAGCAGTGGCAGCAGGAATTCCTGGTATTCAAGTAGACGGAATGGATATTTTAGCTGTTTACGCAGTAACTCAAGCAGCGCGTAACATCGCTATTGAAGATAATATGCCTGTTTTAATTGAAGCAATCACTTACCGTTATGGTCCGCATACGCTATCTGGAGACGACCCAACGCGTTATCAAGAAGAAGGAACGCAAGATGAGTGGCGTGCAAAAGACCCACTTATTCGCTTCCGTAAATTCTTAACAGCTAAAGGCTTATGGTCTGATGAAAAAGAAGAAGAAGTGATTGAGCGTACTAAAGAAGAGATCCGCGAAGCGATCAAACAAGCAGACGCAACACCAAAACAAAAAGTTTCTGAATTCTTAGAAGTCATGTATGAAACACCAGACTTTGTGACTCAAGAACAAATCGAATACTACAAAGCAAAGGAGAGTAAATAAATCATGGCACAAAAAACAATGATTGAAGCCATTACAGAAGCAATGGCAACCGAATTACGTAATGATGATAAGACACTCATCTTTGGTGAGGACGTGGGATTAAACGGAGGTGTATTCCGTGCGACTCAAGGTCTCCAAGCTGAGTTCGGAGAAGACCGTGTATTTAACACTCCTTTAGCAGAGTCTGCTATTGGTGGATTAGCTGTTGGATTAGCTTTAGAAGGTTTCCGTCCGATTGCAGAGATTCAATTCTTAGGGTTCATTTTTGAAACAATGGACTCTGTGGTTGGTCAAGCAGCTCGTACACGTTTCCGTTTAGGTGGAACACGTAACCAAGCAATTACTTTCCGTGCACCATTTGGTGGGGGAGTAGCAACACCTGAAATGCACGCAGATAACTTAGAAGGTTTAATTGCGCAAAACCCAGGAATTAAAGTTGTTATTCCATCTAACCCATATGACGCAAAAGGTTTATTAATTTCTTCTATCCGCGACAATGACCCAGTATTCTTCTTAGAGCATATGAAGTTATACCGTTCATTCCGTGATGAAGTTCCGGAAGAAGAGTATACGATTCCATTAGGTAAAGCGAGTGTACCAAGAGAAGGGACAGATATTTCTGTAATTACTTACGGTGCAATGGTTCGCGAAGCGTTAAAAGCTGCAGAAGAACTAGAAAAAGAAGGTATTTCTGTCGAAGTAATGGACTTAAGAACCGTTCATCCATTAGACATTGAAGCGATTATGGCAACGACTGAAAAAACAGGTCGCGTTGTAGTCGTTCAAGAAGCACAACGTCAAGCAGGGGTTGCGCAAAAAGTTATGGCTGAAATTTCAGAAAGATCTATCTTACACTTAGAAGCACCGATCGGATTAGTGGCTGCACCAGATACAATCTATCCATTTGCTCAAGCAGAAAACGACTGGTTACCAAACGCAGCTGACATTAAAGAAAAAGTAAAAGAAATTTACAACTTCTAATAACAATAATGATAAGAAGGCCTCTAGCTTTTTGCTAGAGTTTCTTCTTAATTGTTTAAGAAATTCATCAAAGAAAGGATGCACCTAAAACATGGCATACAAATTTAGATTACCTGATATCGGTGAAGGAATTCATGAAGGTGAAATCGTCAAGTGGGACGTAGAAGAAGGACAAGAAGTTCAAGAAGACGATACATTAGTTGAAATCCAAAACGATAAATCAGTTGAAGAAATCCCATCTCCAGTTACAGGTAAAGTGTTGAAAATTCACTTTGCAGAAGGAGAAGTCGCTCACGTCGGAGACGTTTTAGTCGAAATCGATGCACCTGGCTATGAAGGTAACGATGAAGAAGACGAAGCACCTGCTCAAGAAGAAGTAGCAGAAGAAAAAACTGAAGCAGTCGAGTCAACACCAGAATCTCCAACAGGTAAAGAAGTAGAGCTAGAAGAGTCAAGCGAATCAGCTTCACAAGCTAAAAAAGCTGTAGCAACTAACAATTCAACAGGACGCGTTTTAGCAATGCCTTCTGTTCGTAAATATGCTCGCGATAAAGGTGTAGATATTACTCAAGTAACGCCAACAGGTAAAGGCGGACGTGTTTTACGCGAAGATATTGATAATTACGATCCAAATGCAGCTCCAGCAACTGAAGCAGCTCAAGAAGGAGCAACACCAGAAGCAACGCCAGCTGCAGCACAACCTTACGTTTCAGCACAACCTGAAGCTGAAGTTAGAGAGCCAATGTCTGGTATGCGTAAAGCCATCTCTAAGGCGATGGTTAACTCTGTTCATACAGCGCCACACGTTACATTATTCGATGAAGTAGAAGTATCTGCTTTATGGAACCACCGTAATAAATTTAAAACAATTGCTGCTGAACGCGATACGAAGTTAACTTTCTTACCGTATGTTGTTAAAGCATTAGTTGCGACTGTTAAGAAATTCCCAATCTTAAACGCATCAATTGACGATTCAACTCAAGAAATTGTACTTAAAAACTACTACAATATCGGTATCGCTACAGACACAGAGCGTGGTTTATTTGTTCCAACAGTAAAAGACGCTAACGCGAAGAGCATGTTTGCGATTGCAGATGAAATTTCCGAAAAAGCGGCTTTAGCTCATGAAGGAAAACTATCTGCTTCTGATATGAGTCACGGTACAATTTCAATTTCAAACATCGGATCAGCAAGAGGACAATGGTTCACTCCAATTATTAACCACCCTGAAGTAGCAATTTTAGGTGTGGGTACAATTAACAAAGAACCAATTGTGAATGAAGACGATGAAATCGTAGTAGGACGTATGATGAAATTATCATTAAGCTTTGACCACCGTATTGTGGACGGAGCAACAGCTCAATTAGCAATGAACGAATTAAAACGTCTATTAAACGATCCAGAACTATTGTTAATGGAAGGATAAGGTGGAACTTTAAATGGTAGTAGGAGATTTCTCAATTGAACTAGATACAGTCGTTATCGGTTCAGGACCGGGTGGATATGTCGCAGCAATTCGCGCTTCCCAATTAGGTCAAAAAGTTGCCATCATTGAACGTGATACCATTGGTGGTACTTGTTTAAACGTTGGATGTATTCCATCTAAAGCGTTAATTAACGCTGGACACGTTTATCAAAATGCATTAAACGGCAAGCATTTCGGAATTACCGCTAAAGATGTGGAAATTGATTTTGGTCGTACTCAAGACTGGAAACAACACGAAGTCGTTGATACTTTAACAGGCGGTATCGAAATGTTACTTAAAAAACATAAAGTAGAAATTATTAAAGGAGAGGCTTTCTTAGTCGATCCACATACACTACGTGTTGCAACAGAAGATTCAGCTCAAACTTATAGCTACAACAATATGATTGTTGCTACAGGTAGCCGTCCGATTGAGATTCCAGGATTTAAGTTTAAAGGACGCGTCCTAGATTCAACCGGTGCGTTAGCTTTAGAAGAAATTCCAAAGGAAATGGTCGTTATCGGGGGCGGGTACATTGGTTCTGAATTAGCGGGTGTATATGCTAACTTTGGAACAAAAGTAACCATTCTTGAAGGATCAGACCAAATCATTCCGACCTTTGAAAAAGATATGGTCAAATTAGTTGAAAACAACTTCACCGAAAAAGGTGTTAATGTCGTCACGAATGCGATGGCTAAAGAAGCTAAAGAAAAAGACGACCGCGTAACCGTTACTTATGAAGTCAATGGTAAAGAAGAACAAGTGGAAGCAGACTATGTTTTAGTGACAGTTGGACGTCGTCCAAACACGGATGAATTAGGTTTAGAAATTGCAGGCGTTGAAATTGACGAACGCGGTCTAATTCCTGTTGACAAACAAGGACGCACTAACGTCGATAACATTTTTGCGATTGGAGATGCTGTAAAAGGTGCAGCCTTAGCTCATAAAGCAAGTTACGAAGGTAAAGTTGCTGCAGCAGCGATCAGTGGCAAACCTGATGAAGTAGACTATATCGCAATGCCAGCGGTATGTTTCACAGACCCAGAACTAGCTTCTGTAGGATATACAGCTAAAGAAGCTAAAGAAGCTGGATTAGATGTTAAAGCATCTAAATTCCCACTAGCTGCTAACGGACGTGCATTATCTCTTAATGCGACACAAGGATTCATTCGTTTAGTTTCCACTAAAGAAGAAGGAATCATTGTCGGGGCACAAGTCGCTGGTGTCGGAGCTTCAGATATTATTGCTGAATTAGGTTTAGCCGTTGAAGGTGGCTTAAACGTTGAAGATATCGCGTTAACAATCCACGCTCACCCAACATTAGGTGAAACAGTAATGGATGCCGCTGAATTAGCTGAAGGTCTTCCAATTCATATTTAATGCACAAAAGAACTTGAGCAATGTGATATGCTCCCCCTAAAGTAGACACTGTAAAAAGTAAATCTATTTTAGGGGGAGTTTTTATGCGCTCAAATAGTAAACATACCGTAGAAGACCTTGAAAGGTACATTGAAATGTATCTAAGTAATGGGAAGAGTTACAAGGAATTACGTGATGATTATGGGTTGATATTGAGTGAATCGGTCTTTGGTCAAAAAGTCTTGAGATATCAGGCCTACGGTCTTAAAGGTATTCAGTCAAGGTTGAAAAACAGTCATTATACTAAAGATTTTAAAATGACTGTAGTTAATGAACACATTATTGAAGG
>NZ_FNEL01000039.1 GCF_900100125.1 Dolosicoccus paucivorans
TGAGGTGACCCCCGAAAGTTAGAGTTAAAAATCTAACTTTACGGGGGTCATTTTTGTGTCACAAAAGTATTCATATGAATTCAAATTAAAGGTTGTCGAAGAGTATCTAAATGGGACATTAGGTTGCACATTACTCGCTAAGAAACATCATATTTCAACGACAAGTTTGATTGAAAAATGGGTTAACCAATTCAAAACCAATGGGAAAGAAGGCCTTAAAACAAAACGACGAAATGCAATCTATCCTTTAAATTTTAAGTTAAATGTTTTAAGATTTAAGCAAGACACGGGTGCGTCCTATATAGACACAGCGAATGCTTTTGGTATAAGTGAGCCATCCATCATAGCCAACTGGCATCGTCAATACGAAAGGTTTGGCATCCAAGGTCTGAATAAACCGCAAGGGAGACCGCCAAAAATGCCTAAATCGAATCCGAATCAAGATAATAATAAAACGGTTCACGATAACAATCATGACGAAATGAAGCAAGAGAACGAATTGTTAAAGAAAGAAAATGAGTATTTAAGGATTGAATTAGAATACTTAAAAAAGTTAAAAGCGCTGGGCTTAGAAGACCCACGCGCAAACAACAAACAGACATAGTCTATGACTTAACCCAAATAGGCTTTAAACTCAAAGATGTCTTATATGTGACAGAATTACCAGAATCAACTTACCACTATCATATCGCGAAGAAAACCAAACCTCATAAAGATAAAGAGCTTGAAGACCTTATCCAAGCTATCTTTGAGGAACATAAAGAGCGATATGGCTATCGACGCATTACAATTGAATTAAGAGCCAGAGGCTATAAAGTCAATCATAAACGCGTTCTTCGTATTATGAGACAATTAGGGCTACAGTGTCTAAAGTTTACGAATCGATCTCGTCGATACAATTCTTACAAAGGACCTGTCGGTAAAGTCGCTAAAAACAAAATAAATCGTCGGTTTATGACACCTCATCCATTACAAAAACTTGTTACAGACATTACCGAATTCAAATGTCTGAATGATGAAAAGTTATATTTAAGTCCTATTATGGATTTATATAATCAAGAGATTATAGCTTGGGAGATTTCCAATCGGCCTACATTAGATATAGCGATAGAACCGTTGAAAACGGCTCTCTCAGTCATTAAAAATAATGCCACTTATCGAACAACTCTACATAGCGATCAAGGTTGGCATTATCAACATCATAAGTGGGTAAAGACTTTGAAACAACACGGTATCTTTCAAAGTATGTCTCGGAAAGGGACTTGTCTTGATAACTCTCCGATGGAGAATTTCTTTGGCATATTGAAACAGGAGATGTATTATGGAGAAAAATTACTCACATATACTGAGCTAAAACAACGAATGGAAGACTACATTTATTACTATAACCATGATCGCATTAAACAAAAATTGAGTGGCTTATCTCCGGTTGAATACCGAAAACAAGACACTCAATTGTCTGCTTAATATTTAATTGAATAAACTCCAACTTTTGGGGTTCACTACAGGGTCTTCCTTTTTAATTTGTAGATTAAGTTAGAAAGTTAATTTCGTAAATATTAATCAGGAAACTCGCTAAGTGACCCTCTATGAGTTTGTGGCGGTCAATATCCGGCCTAATAATTAAAGGGTTAATTCGAGTATTTCTCGAAAGAAACGCAATTATTATGTAGATGCTGATGGGCGACTTTAATGTTCTCAAGGTTCGAACCCAAAGTGTTCATGGGTATCTTAGATAGATTTTTTGTTAGAGCTAAAGGTTAGATTAGTAAAACTCACTTTATAGTTGGTAATAATATCTTGTAAAGATAAACCTACAATATCTAATAGTAGCATAGTGGCAATTCTAGTTCGACCCTTACAACCAGCACAATGGAAAAGGACAGTCTCATCCGCTTTCTTTTGTGCAATATCATCTAAGACTTCAATGGAAAGTGAACTTATGCTTTCAACTTTAAGTAGCTTTGTAGAAAATGAATCAGTGTCACTTTCCGAGAACAGTCGAGATGTTTCCACAGACGACCATTTCACCAAAAATCGTAAACACATCAATTCTATCAACTCATCCCATGTGGAGTGTGTGGTGTTGATGACTAGAAATGAGGAGTTATAATGGATAAGAAAATAAAAGACTTAGAAATAAATAGTGTCTATTCGAATTTAGATGTTGTAGAAGCTTTCGGCTGCGCCCCTCAAGGCGGAATGAGACGATCTCATAAAACAGGAACTCTTGTTTTGATTTCGAACAATACAGGTAAAAGCATTTATAAAAACAAATGGATCAATAACCAGCTACACTATACCGGAATGGGACAGCAAGGAGATCAATCTTTAGATTACCGCCAAAATAAAACGCTAAATCAATTAGATACTAATGGTGTTAAAGCTTATCTTTTTGAAGTTTTTAAAGAAAGAGAATATACATTTGCCGGTGAGGTAATCTTAGCAGGAGAACCTTATTCGGAGCTTGAAACGGATTCAAATGGCGATATGCGCAAGGTTTATAAGTTTCCACTAGAAATATTGAGTAATTCATACATCGTTCCGGAAGAACTGGTTGCAGCAGCGGATAAAAAAGTAGAGTATCAACTGCACAATGAATCCGATGAAAATATTATGATGATAGCAGAGCAGCAAAGTGAATATAACGTTGGAAAAACTTTAAAAAGAGAGGTCATCGCTACAAGATATGAAAGAAATCCCGCTATAAAAGAATATGCTTTGCGATTAGCTAAGGGAATTTGTCAATTATGTGATAGGAAAGCACCTTTTAAAAACAAAGAAGTTCCTTTCCTTGAAGTACATCATATTGAATATTTATCTGAAGGCGGCGATGACACCATTGAAAATACAATCGCTGTGTGTCCAAACTGTCATCGAAAATTACATGTGTTAGAGTTGCCAGAAGATAAAGCTAAACTATTAAAAAGAGTTGCTGAAAGAAAATCGAACTATAACAGAGAATAAAATTTCAGTCAAAAATAAGTAGAAAGTTGTATGATGAAGTTAAAGGTCGCTCAAATGACACAGAACAAAGTACCGTTTTTAGTAAAATCCATTGATAGGATTTGAACAGATGGAGGAAAGGCGATGAGTATTTGGGAAGAGTTGAAGGTCGTTCACTTAGCAAGTAGTGCATCATTTTATAGAGGAATGACCTATCATCAAAATAAGGCAGTAATCACAGGAACGGATCGTGGTGATGGTATGTATGAAGGGGAAGTCAAAAGCTCTTTAGATAATGTGTATCAAGTGGTTATTGATATTCATCATCCTAGAAAATCCCCGTGCACTTGTCCGTTTGCTAAAGGCAGAAGAGTCATTTGTAAGCATATGGTTGCTTTATATTTCTTTAATTTCCCTGAACAAGCGGAGGCCATCCTTGCAGAGTGGGAGGCGGAGGAGCGTGCGGAAAAAGAAGCTTATAATAGCTGGAAAACTGAATATCAAAAACAGCAGCAGATGGAGATTGAAATTACTACCACTTATGTCAATAGTCTAAGTGTCCAGCAGGTTAGACAAAAATTAATAGATGCCCTTGTGCAAGAATTTGATCGGAAATACCCACCTTATTATGATAATAGTTATGAATACGATTATGACAATGACTATGATTACGAAGATGACGACTACGAGGATGATTATTAAGATAGAAATGTCACTCTAAATAGTGCGTCAGTTGTAAGAGCTCTGTACATGTGCAACACTAAGAAAGTGTAAAGATCCGGTGTATAGTAAGATAATAGCTTTCCTTCGTTTTATATTCTATACTGAATACAAAATGGTTAGAAGATTGATGAGATAGACAACCCCAAGCATTGAATGGACTACCATTCGCTAAGAGAAAGGATCATCCAAATGACTCAAACAGTAAAAGATTTAAAAGTAGGAACTGTTTTAAACAATAAAGAAATTACCGAAATCTTTCGCTGTCAGTTTGAAGGTGGTATCCGTAAGTCTAAAACATTAAACTTGTTAGTCTTAGTTAATGACCCTAAGTACGGACTCTATGATAACCGTTGGGAAGGAGATACTCTTTATTTTACAGCCATCGGTCGTAAAGGGGACCAAACGCTTGATGCGCCGTGGCAAAATAGAGAACTAGCCCATTATAAAGATAATGGTCAATCTCTTTATTTGTTCGAAAAGCTAAAGCCAAGTCACTATGAATATAAAGGAGAGGTCGAAGTCGACGGTAAGCCTTTTAAAGAGACACAAAAAGATAGTGAAGGCGATAAGCGAACCGTCTATGTTTTCCCGATTAAATTAAAGTAAGCCAGGTGATTAAATGAGAAACGAAAAAGTATTTGCGATGCCCGTTGCTAAAGTGTATCCATTGTTAGTCGCAAAAGTTGAACGTAAAGGTCGTCAAAAAGAAGAAGTAGATGAGATTATTTATTGGTTAACGGGTTATAATGAAGCACAACTTCAAGAAGCGTTAGATCAAGAAATTAGTTACCGCGAGTTTTTTGAACGTGCTCCTCAAATGAATCCGAACTGTTCTAAAATTACCGGTGTCATTTGCGGAATTCGCGTAGAAGAAATTGAAGATCCACTAATGCAAAAGATTCGCTATTTAGATAAATTGGTGGATGAAGTCGCCAAAGGTAAATCTATGGATAAAGTTTTACGTAAATAGTCTTTTCAGTGAGGAGGAGCGTTATGCCAAAGCATGTCTGTGCCCACCTTGTTCCCATATTTAGTCACCTATCCGAAGATAACTTAACTAAAATTAATCATATTGTATCCCATACAACTTATAAAAAGGGCGACGTATTGTCATCGCCTTACGACAATATTGGTTTATTCATTATCGCCAAAGGTCATGCAAAAGAGTATCAAATTTCAGTAGCAGGTAGGGAGCAACTTCTACGAATCATTGGTCCTGGAGACGTTGTGGGCGAAGAAACTTTATTTTCTGATGAGTTGCCGACGACGTATGTTGAAGCTTTAACGTCAGTTTCAGTTTGTTTACTTAAAAAAGAAGACTTTAAAAAGATTCTTTTAGAAAATCCTTCAATTGCGCTAGAGTTATTAGGCGAATTTAATCGCCGTCTCCAAGCGACTCAAAAACAAACTGTCAGTATCGCAACGGAAAGTGTCAGCTCGCGCATCGCTTCTTTTTTATTAGATTTGGCTAGTGATGAAGCAACCAATACATTTCAGTTACCTTTTACAATGAAAGAATTAGCTAATTATTTAGCAACGAGCCCTGAAACTGTTTCTAGACGATTGAAAGAGATGGAAGAAGCAGGTTATATCAAGCGACAAGGGCGTCAAATTAAAGTGATTGATTTAGATGATTTTTCAGATTATGTATTCGATTTAAAAAATGAATAGTTATTGGAGACTTTAAGAGTAAAAATACTTTTAAAGTCTATTTTTTTACAAAAACTTGATCTAGGTCAAGTTAATTCAACGAACTCTTTCCTATAATAATCATTGAAGACAGGAGGGAAACATCCTGCATAACTTAAAAGGAGGTTATTATTATGGTAAAGAGAAATAAGTTAATGGAAAAGTTAGGCTTTCTAGCTCCGGTGGTCGAAAAAGTACACGGTGCCAATCATCCCGAACTTCACGAAGTGAATCAATTAGCCCAAAGTCTTCAAGAAAAGTATGAAGACGGAAAATTTGACGAAGCAACTCAAATTTTTCAATTCCTTCAACGAGTGACTGATTATTATACTTTACCTGAAGATGCTTGCGAAGGTTACACTGAACTTTACACAACGTTAAAATTATTAGATGAAAGTCGCTAGGTGAGGATCATGCAACGATTTTTATTCGAAAACAAACAAAAAATTACATTAATCAGCGGAGTATTAATTATTATCGCTCTGTTCAATCATTGGTTTATTGGCTTAAATAATGTGACTGAAATCAGCTTTATTATCGCTTCTATTATTGGTGTTTTACCGATCGCTTTTCAAGCGTGGGGTGCGTTAAAAGTAAAAGTCATTAGTATTGATCTACTTGTTACCATCGCAGTGATCGGGGCTTTTATTATTCAAAACTTTGAAGAATCAGCAATCGTGACGTTTCTTTTTCTATTCGGTTCTTATTTAGAACAACGTACATTAAATCATACGCGTTCTGCGATTAAAGAATTACTGGAAATGGCGCCTGAAAGTGCCTTAAAACTGATGGATGACGGCGAGTTTCATGAAGTGGACATTGATGAAGTGGAATTGAATGATACACTTCTTGTTAAAACAGGAGCCCGGATTCCGGTGGATGGAACTGTTTTAAATGGTGAAGGTCATATTAATGAAGCAAGTATTACTGGTGAACCTGATTTAATTAGTAAAGAAAAAGGGCGCGAAGTATTTGCAGGAACTATTTTAGAAAATGGGACGCTTCAAATTATTGCCGAAAAGGTCGGAGAAGATACGACCTTTGGGAAAATTATTGAATTAGTCGAAGAAGCCCAAGACTCAAAATCCGAAGCGGAACGCTTTATCGACTCGTTTGCAAAATATTACACACCGGCAGTCTTAGTGTTAGCGTTTCTTACATGGTTTTTTACTCGAAATGTTGAATTAGCTATTACCGTTCTAGTCTTAGGATGCCCAGGTGCGTTAGTAATTGGAATTCCTGTTTCTAACGTAGCAGGAATTGGTAATGGCGCGAAAAATGGAGTTCTTTTAAAAGGAAGTGAAGTCATTAAAGACTTTAGCCAAGCAGATACCATCATTTTCGATAAAACGGGTACTTTAACTATAGGTCAACCTGAAGTTTCAAAAGCTTTATTTTACGCAGAGGATAAAACAAACGTGATCGATTTACTTGTGAGTGTTGAAAAAGAATCTGACCATCCGTTAGCTAAAGCGATTGTTCAAAAATATAGTAACGCTAAAACCTTTAAAGTCGATAACACACACCTTATTAAAGGTGGCGGTGTCGTAGCTAAAGTTGAAGAACATCAAGTCGTTATTGGGAATATGACTTTGATGGAGCAAGAAGGCATTAAGATGACTTCAAGTCAACGTCAAGCCATTGATGAATTAATTCATCAAGGAAACTCCATTGTTTTAACTGGAATAGATGGTCATTTAGTGGCCGTTATGGGCATTAAAGATCAAATTCGTCCTCAAGCTAAAGAAGTAATTCAAGCCCTTAAAGACGACGGCGTCAAAAATTTAGTTATGTTATCTGGAGACAACCAACAAACCGTCGATCTTGTCAGCCAAGAATTAGGTTTAACAGAAGGTCATGGTGGTTTACTACCTAAACAAAAATCAGAGTATGTGCAACAATTAATTGATCAAGGACATACAGTGGCTTTTGTAGGTGATGGGGTCAATGATAGTCCATCCCTTGCTTTAGCTCAAGTGGGAATTGCGATGGGTGGAGGAACCGACGTGGCGATTGAGACGTCAGATGTGGTGTTGATGAATTCGAATATTCAACAACTCCCTTACGCAGTTGAATTAACAAAAGCAACTTCTCGCAATATGATTCAAAATATTATCATTGCGGTGGGAGTAGTTGGACTCTTACTTTATGGTTTATTGTTTGCCGATTGGGTCAATATGACTTTAGGTATGTTAGTTCATGAAGGAAGTATACTACTCGTTATTTTAAATGATATGAGATTATTGAAGTTTAGAAGTTAAAGGAGAATAACAATGAAAAAAGCAACCATTCAATTAGGAGACCTCGCCTGCCCATCTTGCGCTTTAAAAATTGAAGGCGCAGTAAAAGCGGTGAAAGGTGTAGACGATGATTCAGCAAAAGTGATGTTCAATGCCTCTAAAGTAAAATTGACCTTTAATGAAGAGGAAACATCTTTAGATGAAATTACTGCCGCGATTAAAAATGTAGGGCACGATGTATTAAGTGCTAAAGAATGATAAAAACAATCCACTATTGATGAGTGTCACATCAATGGTGGATTGTTTTGTTTAAATAAATTCTACAAAGTGGGAAGCTAATTCCTCTTCAACTAGTTGCAGTCGTTTTAGTAGCGGCTTAACATCTTTTGGGACACGTAACCGGACGTAGTGGCGGTCCAATCCTTCAAAATCTTCCCCGTTCGTTGTAATAATTCCGTGTTTAAGAAGGAGTTCAAATAAATGTACATTGCGGTCAGTGTATAATAAAACAATCGGCACACTTTCAAAAGTAGTTCCCCATTTTAAGACGTTTAATTCACTAAGTAATTTCTTTTTGTTTTCAGCAATCTTTTGACGAGACCGTTCTAAAAATTGGGTATCTTGTAACGCATAAGGGGCCAACTGGGCAGTGATTTCTGTTAAAGCCATTTCTGACGGCAACTTTTTAATGTAGGGGATAAAGTCTTTATGAACGATTGAATACCCGGCCCTTAAACCAGCAAGGCCAAACCCTTTAGATAATGAGCGAACAACAATAATGTTTGGATGATCTTCAATAAGCGAAGCAGCAGAATGAGATAAATCAATAAAATCACCATAAGCTTCATCAATAATAATCATCGTATTTTGCTTTTCCGCTAGATGAGCTAATTCTTTTAGTTCTTGTAGAGGAATCATTTGTCCAGTGGGATTATTAGGGTTATCTAAATAAATTACGGTATGATCTGGTTCGAGGCGTTCTTTTAATTGGTCTAAGTTTATTTTAAATTGATCCGTTTCGTTAAGAAAAACAGAATCAATCGTTGCACCCATGGCTTCCATATCTGCCGTAGCAGCAGTAAACGTAGGGGCAAGGCACAACACTTTAGAACCTGGATTAATAAGTAGCCGATTAAGGTTAATTAATACGGCTAATGATCCGTTATCTAATTGAATTTGTTCCGGCATTAAGTTAGCGACCCCAGATAAATAATTACAAATAGTTTGCTTTAAATCTACGTAAGGATAACTCGGGTATTCGCTAATGCCGTTAAAGGTACTGTTAAAGACATCTTTAGTGATTTGTGACGTAAAACCAAATGGGTTAATCCCCAGAGAACAGTTAATGGCGTCATCGGGAATAATATCATCACGTAAATAAGTCTTGTTCTCATAATTTATTAAACCTTGTCTAATTCTATACTCCATAAACTTACCCCTTTCTAACAAAAAATCGATTGTGCTAAGTATAACACAATCGATTTTGATTTGTAAGAAAAGACCTATTTTAACATCTCTTTTTTAATACCTTGTTGCATAATATAATCAGGCTCAAGAGATTGGTAGACTGAGTCTTCAATTTTTTCTTCAAATTGTTTCATTTCATCTAAAGTTAATTGATGAAGCTGTTTGTTTTGTTCGATAGCATACACAACCATTTGACCAACGATACTATGGGCGTCTCTAAATGGAATGCCTTGACGGACTAAATAGTCGGCTAATTCTGTCGCGTTTAAATATCCTTCATGAACAGTTTCGTTTAAACGATCTTCATGCACAATCAATTCACGAACGACTTCTGTCAAAATAGTGACACAAGCCATGGTTGTATCAAAAGCTTCAAAGTAAATGGCTTTATCTTCTTGCATGTCCTTATTGTAAGTTAAAGGCAAGCCTTTCATAATTGTATACATTGAGTTCATTAAACCAATGACTTTACCGGCTTTACCACGAATGAGTTCTAAAGCATCGGGGTTTTTCTTTTGAGGCATCATACTACTCCCCGTAGCAAAGTTATCAGAACATTCAACAAAAGCAAACTCTTGGCTTGAGTAAATAATAAATTCTTCCGCAAAGCGACTCATATGTACCATAATACTCGCAAAACATTGTAGTGCGTCTAAAATAAAGTCTCGGTTACTCACTGCATCTAATGTATTTCGTTGAACTTGCTTGAAACCTAATAAATCACTCGTTAATTGACGATCAATTGGGTAAGTGGTTCCTGCAAGAGCTCCAGCTCCTAATGGGTTTTCGTCTAATAGATCAATCGCGTCTTGAGCTTTTTGCCAGTCACGTTCGAACATCGCAACATAAGCGTCCAAAACATAACTAAAGGGAACAATTTGAGCACGTTGTAAATGGGTATAAGCGGGCATCAGTGCGTCTATTTGTTGACCTTTTTCGTTAAAACTTTGTTTCAACCCTTGAACGGCTTCTTGATAATCTTTTAAGCTTTTCTTGACGTAAAGTTTCATATCAACCGTGACTTGGTCATTACGGCTTCTGGCCGTATGAATTTTTTTACCGATATCGCCTAGTTTTTCGATCATTTTAGCTTCAACGAAGCTATGGATGTCTTCATAGTCGCCTGTTAAAAGATCAGGGTTTTCTTGAATGTCATCGCGCAACTCTTTTAGTGCGCCAATTAATTGGTCAGCTTCTTCTTGAAGTAAAATACCTGTTTGGCCAAGCATAGTGACATGAGCAATACTTCCCGTAATGTCTTCATACCATAGTCGCTTATCAATACCAAAAGACTCATTAAATTGTTGCATTAAGTCTGATGCAGACTCTTTAAACCGTCCACCCCATAGGTTCGCCATAATTAAATCAATCCTTTTTTGTTTTGAATTTTCGTTGGTAAAGTAACGACGTTAATGAATCCTTCTGCGTCGTGGTGATCGTATAAATCATCGGCACCAAAACCAGAGACATCCGCGTCGAATAATGCGTAATCACTTGTAACGCCGGCAGGTAAAATATTACCTTTGTAAAGCTTTAATTTCACTGATCCAGTGACTGTTTTTTGTGTAAAGTCGACGAAAGCTTGAATCGCTTTATTAGCCATTGAATACCAATGTCCTGTATAGACTAATTCAGCCCATTCGATGCCCATATGTTGTTTTAATTTAATGGTTTCTTTTGTTAACGTCAGACTTTCTAATCTTTCGTGAGCTGCGATTAATAAATCACATCCAGGTGTTTCGTAAATACCACGAGACTTCATACCGATGGTTCTATCTTCAATCCAGTCGAGAACACCGATACCGTGCTTACCGGCAATTTCATTTAATGTTGTGACTAATTCAACAGGAGAAAGAGTTTCACCGTTAACAGCTACTGGTTTACCTTCTTTAAAATCGATAGTGACGTATTCTGCTTCATCAGGAGTATTTTCCAATGGGTTAACCATGGCTAAAATGTTAGCGTAATCCACTTCGTTACCTGGTTCTTCAATGTCGCCACCTTCATGAGAGATATGCATTAAGTTTTCATCTTCTGAGTAGATTTTTTCTTTCGTTGATGTGACGGGTACGCCTTTAGCGTTTGCGTAGTCAATCGCATCTTCTCTCGATTTAATATCCCAAATTCTCCACGGCGCCACCACTTCCATGGTTGGATCAAAGGCCGCAATTCCCATTTCAAAACGAACTTGGTCATTTCCTTTACCGGTACAGCCGTGACAAATGGCAGTCGCACCTTCTTGGTGAGCAATTTTAACTAAGTATTTAGCGATTAAAGGACGTGCAAGGGCAGTTCCTAAAAGATAAGTCCCTTGGTATTTTAAGTTACCTTGAATGGCTGGGTAAATATATTCTTCTACGAACTCTTCAGCTACGTGAGGGCAGAAGAACTTTGATGCGCCAGAGGCTAACGCTTTTTCTTCGATGGCGTCCCAATCTTCTTCAATTCCAACATCCACACACACCGCAATAATATCGGCATCATAGTTTTCTTTTAACCATGGAATCGTAATACTCGTATCTAAACCACCTGAATAAGCTAATACAATTTTTTTCTTTGACATGTTAATCACCTTTCTTTTTTTAAAATTCATTTCAGCAATAAAAAAGTCCCTTGCCTTAACGGCAAGAGACGAAATTATTATCATTACGCGGTACCACTCTTATTGATTGTACAATGTACAATCCAACTTTAAAATAATAACGCTTCATTCGCGACATAAGCTATGACTTCACTTATGCATCTTCAAAGTGCGGTTCGGTAGATTACTTTTCAAGGCTTACACCGTCCCTTGATCGCTAAGAAAGTGAGTCTACTTACTCTCTTTTTCATTGATTTTTAATTATTTAATTAAGGCAATCATACAGAGTATCTGTTATCTTGTCAACCCGTTTCCGCAAAATAATTGAAATTATATTAAAACAAAATGACATCACTCATTATTCGTTTACTGTTAGTCAGATTAATTTTTAAAGGAATGGATCGGTGCTGGAATGCGTCCGCCACGGTTAATTAATCGACTGGAATCACTTTCGTGAACGGGCATAATCGGTGCACTTCCTAATAGGCCTCCAAAAACAGCTTCTTCGCCCACGTCTTTACCAATAACAGGAATTAATCGCGAAGCCGTCGTTTTGTTATTAATAATGCCTACCATTGCCTCATCAGCCATAATAGCAGAAATTGTTTCCGCAGGTGTATTTCCTGGAATTGCGACCATATCTAACCCAACGGAACAAACACAAGTCATTGCTTCAAGTTTGTCAATTGTAATTGTACCGACTCGGGCTGCTTCAATCATTCCTTCATCTTCACTGACAGGAATAAACGCGCCACTTAAGCCGCCGACATGGGTGGATGCCATGACACCACCTTTTTTGACCGCATCGTTTAGTAAAGCTAAAGCTGCTGTTGTTCCGTGTCCGCCCACTTGGCCTACACCAATTTCTTCAAGAATGCGTGCAACAGAGTCACTAATAGCTGGAGTAGGGGCAAGGGATAAATCAATAGTACCAAAAGGAACGTTAAGTTCTTTAGCCACGGTTGACCCGATTAATTCACCCATTCGAGTGATTTTAAAAGCGGTTTTTTGAATAACTTCTGCAATTGCATTAAAGTCTTTGTCGGGATGCTTTTCAAGGGCATCTTTTACTACTCCGGGACCACTGACTCCTACGTGCAAGACGACATCTTTTTCTCCGACACCGTGAAACGCTCCGGCCATAAATGGATTGTCCTCAACAGCATTCGCAAAGACAACTAATTTAGCACACCCAATCGAGTCAGCGTCCTTTGTTAATTCAGCCGTTTCGACAATAACCTCACCAAGTCGCTTTAAAGCATCCATATTCAGTCCGCTTTTAGTGTCTCCAACGTTCACTGAAGCACAGACTCGCTCAGTAGTCGATAGGGCATGAGGAATGGAATTAATAAGCGTTAGATCTGCAGGGCTTGTTCCTGACTGAGCTAGGGCAGAAAATCCACCAACAAAGTCAACACCCGTTTCTTTGGCTACTTTATCTAATACTTCAGCAAAAGGTGTATAATCTTCTAAATCTGTTGCCCCAGCAATTAAAGCAATGGGTGTGACAGAAAGTCGCTTGTTAATAATGGGTACGCCATACATTTCGCCAATGCGGTCAGCCGTTGCGACTAGGTCTTTAGCATAATGCATCATTTTGTTATAAATATTATCACAAGCTTTTTGATAATTAGCGTCAATACAATCCATTAAGTTGATGGCGAGAGTGACTGTACGAATGTCTAAGTTATTCTCGTCCAACATTTTAATGGTTTCAATAATATGTTGCTTATCCATGGAATCCTCCTAGACGTTATGCATTCGGTTAAAAAGATCTTCGTGTTGAACGCGGATCGTTAAACCTAATTCATCAGATAGACGGTCAAAATCTTCGACGATTTCGCTAAACGTTCCCGTCATTTGACTAATATTTACTAAAGTAATCATAGTAAAGTAACTATCCATCAAAGTTTGCGAAATATCTTCAATATTTAGTTGATGCTTAACACATAACTCACTCACTCGATGTACAATTCCAACTTGATCTGCCCCGATGACAGTAATCACTGCTTTCACGTTGACTCCTCCTAAAATTCAATCAATAAAATACATGAGTTTATTTTATAATTAAAATTTAATAAAAACAATGAAGTTACAGTAATTTGGAACTGTTCAACATATCATTGGTGAAAGTGGTGGAAATAAAAACCGATGTAGATTTTTTATCTAACATCGGTTTTTTCATTACTCTTTGTTTAATTTTAAGGCCATGGCATTGATCGCAACAATTACGGTTGATAGAGACATCAGAATCGCTCCAACAGCAGGAGAGAGACTAAAGCCAATCGGTGCTAGAAGTCCCGCAGCAAGTGGAATCGCAATAAAATTATATCCTGCGCCCCAGAGAAGGTTTTCTTTCATTTTGCGGGTTGTTTTTTGAGCAAGTTCAATAAAGGCTTCAATATCCCCGGGTTCAGACTGGGTTAAAATAACGTCAGCTGAGTCAATCGCAACTTGCGTACCCGCGCCAATCGCAATCCCTACGTCAGCTAAAGCTAGAGAAGGAGCATCATTAACGCCGTCACCAACCATAATGACTTCTTGTCCTTGCTTTTTAAGTTGCTCAACTAAACGATATTTATCTTCAGGAGATTGGTTGGCGTAATACTCAATATCTAACTCCTCAGCGACTGATTTAGCTGCCTCTTCGTTATCTCCTGTTGCCATAATGGGTTGAATACCACGATCTTTTAAAGACTGGATCAAGTGCTTACTTGTTTCTTTTAATGAATCACCTAAAGAAACTGCACCAATCGCTTGGTCGTCTTCTAGTAAAATGCTAACTGTAGCTCCCGTTGGCGGAGCAAAGTTTAATTCTTTACCATAACTTTTTTGGCTAATAAGTTGATAAAAGTGACCGTTATGTTTTCCTGTTAAGCCACTTCCTTTAATAATTTCAATGTCTTCAAAGTCAGCTGGGGTAACCTTTTGGTCTTGGCTATAGTTAACAATCGATTGAGCGATGGGGTGGCTTGAACCTGATTCTAATCCTGCTAAAAGTCTTAAAATGTCTTCTTCCGAGTGAGTTGAAAACCCATCAATTTGAAGCACTTTAAAATTTCCAGTTGTCAGTGTACCGGTTTTATCTAAAATAATCATATCTGCCTTAGCAGCTAATTCTAAAGCTTCACGGTCTTTAACAAGTAAGCCGTGGTTAGCACCTAAACTTGTACTTCGGGCAATGACTAAAGGAATTGCTAGGCCTAAAGCGTGAGGGCAAGCAATCACAAGAGTAGTAATCGCATAAGTTACAGCAGTGGATAGATCAGCTACGATCCACCAAAGGATAAACGCAATCACTGCAGCGCTCACAGCAATATAAAAAAGCCAACCTGAAACTTTATGAGCTAAGTTTTCCGCGTGAGACGGCTGATTTTGCGCAGAAGAGACTAGATCTTGGACTTGGGCGATAAATGACTGATCCCCTGTTTGGGTCACTTTAATATAAAGCGTTCCGTCTCCATTAGTTGAACCACTAATTACAGTATCTTTTTCTTCTTTAGCGACAGGTTTGGATTCTCCTGTTAAAAGAGCTTCGTTCACTTGAGAAGATCCGCGCAGAATCTCGCCATCAGCTGGAATATTTTCTCCGCCTTGAACTCGGACGATGTCGCCAATTTCTAGGTCAGCCACTGGTTTTTTCGTAAAAGAACCATCGTCTTGTTCGACGTCCGCTTCTTTAGGGATTAAAGCGGCCAATGATTCTCTAGCGTCTCCGGCTTCGCCAATGGCTTTCATTTCAATCCAATGACCTAAAAGCATAATAAGAATTAAAGACGCAAATTCAAAGAAAAAGTCCATCACATGGGTACCTGTTGTGTAACGAGCGGCCACAGCATAAATACTATATAGATAGGAAACGCCAATTCCCATCGTAACAAGCGCCATCATGCCAGGGGATTTTTGTTTGAATTCATCTAACGCTCCCGTATAAAAAGGTTTACCGCCATAAATAAGTAAGATAGTCGCTAAAATGGCTACAATAATATCAGAGTATTTAAACGTAAACTGAAATGGAAATTGAATCCCCATCATCGGCGATAAAATCATAATCGGAATAGCTAAGGGTAAAGATTTAATCAAAATCTCTTTAAAGTTTCCATGATGATGTCCGCCGTGATGATCATGTTGGTCGTGGATATGATTTTCATGATCATGGTGCGCGTGGTGTTGCATGTAACTCACTCCTTTTATTTTTGTTTACAAACGTAAACTTTAACTAATTCAAGAGTAACACCGATAAAAAATAAAGTCAACTAATAACTCTATTTAGAAAAATATCAAAATAGTCTTGTGAGAAAGGTTCATATAAGGTATAATCTATTTAGATAGAAATCGAAATGAAAAATAAAGGAGGGCTAGATGATGACTTTTGCTAAAACCTTTAAAGCATTAGCTGATCCGGAACGCCGTAAAATTTTAGAGTTACTCAAAAAAGGCGCCATGTCAGCTGGCGAAATTGCGTCTAACTTTAGTATTACCCAAGCTACAGTATCCTATCATTTGAAAGTATTAAAAGAAGCAGATTTAATTTTTGAAAAGAAAGATAAAAACTACATTTACTATCGGCTAAATGCTTCTGTGCTAGAAGAAATAATGTTATGGATTGCTAATTTAAAAGGAGTGAATGAAGATGTTTAAGGAAAACAAAAAGACGATTTTAATTACCGCTTTATTAACGGTTTTGCCTATAGTTTTTGGCCTTCTGTTATGGAATCAATTACCAGAACAAATGGCGACACACTTTAATGCAGATAATAAAGTAGATGGCTTTTCTAGCAAACTGTTTACTGTCGTTGGCTTACCTTTAATTATGCTTGGTGGACATATGTTAAGTGCATTAATGACTACTATCGACCCAAGAAGACGAAATATTAGTAATAAAATGTTCAGTTTAGTACTATGGCTCATGCCATTTATTTCAATTTTCACCTTAACGATGATTTATGCATATAACTTAGGAATACCGATCAATACTAATCTATTTGGTCATCTTTTAGTTGGACTAATCTTTCTTATTGTAGGAAACTATTTACCTAAAATTCGTCAAAACTATACGATTGGTATTAAATTGCCTTGGACAATGAATAATGAAGAAAACTGGAGTCGCACTCATCGTTTGGGTGGCGTGGTATGGATGATTGCAGGAGCTTTTATTTTACTAAGCGGTTTTATAACAAGCTTTAATGCAGAATGGACCTTACTGGGGGCTGTTTTAGTTGCTATCTTAGTTCCGACTATATATTCACTTTATTTACATGTTCAAAAAGGATTGTAAACATTGAACGTTTTAATGAGATGACTCATTGAAACGTTCTTTTTATTTGAATTGATCGCCTTTTTGCCCTGTGATAAGATAAGAAATAAACGTTAAAAGAAAGGAGAACGTATGGAGTTTAAAATGAAACGGACAGAGATATTAATAAAACTAATTCAACGCGCGTTACCTAAAGATAGCCACCTAGTCAAAATTTATACCGCAAAAAACAATCGTTTATTCTACTGTTTGTTAGGTTATCAATCAAATTATTTTAAAGTGTGATAGTGTCAAATTATTGTTGGTTTTCCTCTACCGTACTTTTATATTTCCCTGAACCCAGTTTCATGGATTCCATATTTTAACCAGCGCCTTTGGCACCGTGC
>NZ_FNEL01000002.1 GCF_900100125.1 Dolosicoccus paucivorans
AGAAATTAGGCTATTTAAGTCCTGTCGAATACAGACAACAACAATTACTTTTAAGTGCCTAAACATGTCGTAAATCACCTAACCTCAATGGTTTCACAAACCATCCAGACTTATCAAGAGCCGCTTCGCTCTTTCTCTTGACAAGCCTGGATGTCTGATGAGATGTTTTGGTTAGGTCAATTAGCAGCTCCTCTGTTTTTGCGAAATTGGTCACCTTGAAGCAACTTAAGTTTTATATCTTTATTGAATCTTTCAGAAACACAAAAAAGAGCTACCCATTATTGGGGTAACTCTTCATAAAATCTAGTCTAACTTTTTGGGGTCACTATATACTGATCGAAGTAAGCGGCTTTTAATAAATATGATGATCATCTAATTGCAAATCTAAGTCTTTAGTAATTTGTTTTGACTTAAAATTTCGAATTAAACGGTTTAATGTGGATAAGTTTTCTTCGTATTTATAAATCGCGGACATAATATGAATTACTCGGTGAGACTCTGTGTTATACATAAAATCTTTTCCATTCATTAAATCGTCTTCATGTTCATGGGCTGCATCAAAAAATTCTTTCATATAAGTTTTATGAGACGACACATTCATATCAATAAAATTAACTTCATCAGGATCTACCCGACCACTAAATTTCATTAAAATTTGCTCGTGGGCAGCTAGTAAAGTTTCTAGACGATGACGAATCATAATCCGCAAATCATCGGGAAAATCATCAAAAACAAAGTTATTTTCATGTAAGACATTTAGCAGTTCAATCGCACTTTGAGTTGTTTCGCCTAAATAACGGTAAATAACTAATTTACGAGCTAATCCAACACGTTTAGATTTATTTAAAATCATTTCATTACGAGTTAAACCGAATAATTGATTAAAGTCCTTCATCTGCTTGCGAGCCCATTTAATATCGCTAGCTAAGACAGTAAAATCAGTATTTTTACGCATGAAAGCTCGGATCCAAATAATGACTTCAGTACTGACTTGATCGATGACGGTAAACATCTTAGCGTCGTAATGAGGCGGGTAAATTAACCAGTTAATTAAAAAAGATACGCTGACTCCAATTAAAGTATCACCTACCCGCAATATAGCGCGAGTAATAGTCACGGCTTGTTCGTCTCCTCGAGCCGTTAAGACAATCACCGTACCAAGAGCTAAACCGATATAATTTCCTAAATTTAATGTGTTTAACGTGGCGATCAAAAGGATCGAAATAAATCCAATCGCCAGAGGGCTAGAACCTAGAAAGGCCGTGACAACGACCGCAATAATACCACCTACAATGTTCGATAAAACCCGCTGAAAGAACAGTTCATAAGACTTTCTAACAGAAGGTTGAGTCGAATAAACGGCGGCAAGTCCGGCTAAAATCCCATCACCTTTTGTAATCATCATGGATATAAAAATGGATAAGGTAATGGCGAGACCGGTTTTAAAGACACGTGCACCAATTTTCATTTAAATCTTGTCTCCTAATATATTTAAAACAGTCTTTAATATCACTTTAATCATAATATATTGACGGTGTATTTCAAGTAAAATCAATTGAAAATATTGCTTTTTAGTTCGAAGTTTGCTAAAAGAAGAAAATAGTAGTATAATTTTATCGATAATTATTCTAAGTTATTAATAAAGGAGCGTGAGCCTCATGTCAGTTCAACCTCTAACGACACCTTTTGGAACGGATGATTCTTATGGTGAAAAGTTAGCTAATAATATTATTCGCGATTTGAGAAATAAAGGGATTCGCATTACTCCTCAAAGACGCGTCATCTTAGAGTATATGATTCAAACTACTAAACATCCAACAGTAGAAGAAATTTATCAAGATCTTTTACCTGATAATCCTGGAATGAGTGTAGCTACTGTTTATAATAATTTAAATGTGCTTGTTAAAGAAGGCTTTGTAACTGAAATGAAATTCTCAGGTGTGACAAGTCGTTATGACTTTGTTGGCGAACATCACCATCACATCGTATGCGAAAAATGTAACCGTATTAGTGATTTTCATTTCAATCAAACAAATGATATTGTCGATAAAGCTCAAAGTGAAACAGGTTATAAAGTTTCGGCAGCTAAAATCGAACTTTATGGACTCTGTCCTAAATGTCAATTAGACGAATAATAAAGTCCCCCATCAAAAAATCGATGGGGGATTATTTATTTAGTAGCCAATCCCCATCGCATCCTTCATTCGCTGAAGAACTTCTTGGGCTTGGTGGTCAGCTTTTACAGCACCTTCTTTAAGAATTTGAGTTAATTCATCACTATCGACTAATTGATTGAAACGGTCTTGAATCGGTTCAATGACAGAAATAATGCTGTCAGCGATATCTTGTTTAAATCGACCGTATCCTAAACTATGATATTCGTTAACTAAATCATCAATGGAACGATGAGAAACGCTAGAATAAATTTCTAATAAGTTAGAAACAGCAGGTTGATTTTCCTTATCATAATTCACTTCACCAATAGAGTCCGTCACGGCACTTTTAATTTTCTTTTCAATTTGTTTTGGTGTATCAAGTAGAGAGATAAAGCCACGAGGGTTATCATCCGACTTGCTCATTTTAGAGGTTGGATCTTGTAAGCTCATAATGCGAGCGCCTGCTTTAGGATAGAGAGGTTCTGGTTTAACCAGTAGACGTTTTCTCTTGCCGAAGCGGTTATTGAAACGGTCTACAAAGTCACGAGTTAATTCTAAATGTTGACGTTGGTCTTCTCCGACAGGAACGACGTGACTATCGTAAAGAATAATATCAGCTACCATTAAAGCTGGGTACATTAAAAGTCCTGCTCCGACTGATTCTTGTTTGGATGCTTTATCTTTATATTGAGTCATTCGTTCTAACTCACCAATTCCTAAAAGAGTTGTGACAAGCCATGAAGCTTGTGTATGAGCAGGGACGTCTGATTGAACAAAGATGGTTGATTCATTAGGGTCAATTCCGATAGCTAAATATAACGCTGCCAGTTCGCGCGTGCGTTGCTTTAAGTGTTCTAAATTACTTGGAACCGTCATCGCATGCTCGTCAACAACACAATAGGTCGTATTATATTCTTTTTGTAAATCGACGAAACCTTGCATTGCACCGATATAGTTTCCAATAGTTGGAATTCCACTGGGTTGAACTCCAGAAAAGGCATTTTTCTTCATAAGGATCTCCTTTGTAGTGTATTCTTCTTACTGTCTATTATAGCGGACTTTAACTTATAAAAAAACTCAAGTAAAAGCAATAATCATTTATCAATGTGTGATACAAATTTATTAAGAATATCTCAATATTTATAAAATAGTCTAGAAATATGAGAGATTAATAAGTATACTTGTACTTAGCAGTCGAAATACATATGATGGTACGAAGGAAGGTGGACCATTTATGGTAACGTTATATATTACTCCAAGCTGTACCTCGTGTCGAAAGGCTCGAGCATGGTTAGAAGAACATTCAATTCCCTTTGTGGAACGCAATATCTTTTCTGATCCTTTAACAGTCGACGAATTAAAAGAAATTCTTCGTTTAACGGAAGAGGGGACAGAAGATATTATCTCTACACGTTCTAAAGCATTTTTAGAACTTGATATTGAGCTGAGCGAACTGCATTTAAACGACTTCTTTGATATGGTACAAGAACAACCTGGTTTGTTAAGAAGACCGATTATTATTGATGAGAAGCGTTTACAGATCGGCTTTAATGAAGATGAAATTAGACGCTTTCTTCCAAGAGAAGTGCGCGCTTTAGAGTTAATGAAAGCACGCGAAATGGTGAATGAGTAATCTTTTACAGACGATCAACTGGCAATGACAATCATTGTCAGTTTTTTTGTTTAACAATCATTAAATTTATTTTATGCTATTGGCTTAATAAATGAATAATGTATATAATAGAGGATAAGTGAATCCATTCACTGAAATGGATATCAAGGGGGTGCATAATATGGAAATGGAAAGAATCAATGATAATCTCATTAAAGTAACAATTGATTCTCAAGATCTTGCTGAACGAGAAATTGACTTTTTAGACTTAGTAGGGAATCAACACGAGATTGAAGCATTCTTTCGCTCCGTGTTAGAAGAAGTCGATGTAGATAATCAGTTTAAAGATTCTGACGCAGTAACTTTTCAAGTCATTCCAACATCTAATGGATTGGAATTATTTATTAGTCGTGCCGATGGAGTAAGCTCATCAATGGCTTCCGATGATCCACAAGAATATTTTGATCACTTACTCAAAAACACATTAGGTTTGACCGATGAGATGCTTCAAAAAGAGCCGAGTGCTTTTTCTAAATCTCACTTAACTGGTCAAATAGATCGCAATAAACCATCCTCTCAATTAGAAGATGATGATCTTGAAGATAGCGAAGTGTCCTATGCTTTTGAAGAAGAAGTTCTTCATTTTAAGACGTTAGAAGACTTTATTTTAATGGCTCGTAATATTTCTCATGATGGGCTAATTACAAGTCTTTATACGTTAAATGGTGAGTATTTTATGATTTTAACGGTGGAGCCTGAGTGGGATCAATCGATGGACGAAATGGTCGAACGCTTTGCAAGTATGTTAGAGTTTTGCGAATTGGCCTCAATTACGCCAGCAGTATTGAAAGAACACGCCTCGTTAATTAAAGAAATAGATGCTTTAGAAACTTTATCTAAATTATAAAATGGAAATCCCTCCTTTTGGTGTATTTATACATAGGAGGGATTTTTTATGTTATATATGGCTTTTACAAAAGATCAAAGAGTTGTTTATGCACAAGAAGTACTAGGAAAAGAAGGACCCTTTTATTGTCCGAAGTGTAAAAAAGAAGTGATTGTTAAATGCTCATCAAAAGATGTTCCATTTTTTAGCCACGTTACAAAAAAGCGTGTGGCTCTATCTGAGAGTCCAAAACACAAGTTAGCTAAAGAGCAATTAAGTCACTGGTTTCAAGATAATCAATTGCATTGGGGTTCAGAAATGTACTTGAAAGATACATCGCAATACCCAGATGTATTAGTCGAATACCCGTTAGACAGTCAACAATTATGGTGTATTGAATTTCAACATTCCCGTTTATCAGCAACAGACCTTTACAAGCGCCAATTAGGTTATAAAAAGCAATCTCTTAAAGGACTATGGTTACTAGACGATGAAACAGTTAATACGACGATTCCTAAATGGCATTTTAACTTTGTTCAATATAATAGTCATTTAGGGTTGTATTTAGTTTATTATAACGTCACTTCAAACGAGTTAGTGCTTCGCTATCATTTACCGATCGCTTGGCAAAGTAACAAATTAACTTATCAAACAATGAGGTTACCATTAAATCAGACCACTTTAACTGATTTGTTTAATGGATTTACAAAGATCCAGCAACGCGAAAAAACCGCTTTAAAGCAACCGACTGAGACACTGAAAAGTCGCTATGCATTAGAAGGTATCAAATCAACCGCTAACTACCGTCGTTATTTAAATACCTTTTATCGTTTAGGTCACTCTTTGGAAGATTTACCTTATTGGGTTTGGGGCTTTCAACCGAAAAGTTGGGTCTTTAAAGAGCCCATTTGGTATACGTTAGGACGACTCTTTTTTGAAGCTACAAAACAGACGTTTACTAGCGTATATGATCATTTCATTGAAACTGAACAAATAAACTATGAGCTGTTTCCTTTACTAGATGGACCTTGGCAAAGGGTGATCCAAGAGGAAATAGAACAGCTAATGAATGGCGAGTTTTTTAACCAACAAGAATTCAGTGAGAGTTAGTGTGTGTTATGTTAAACTAGACATAAGACTTAACATTCAAAGGAGATGAATTGACGTGAGTCAACAACTGAAAGAAAGAAGTGCAATGGATCCGAATTTTCAATGGGATTTGACGTCTTTATTTGCAGATGATAATGAGTGGCAAGAAGCTTATGACAAGGCAAATAAATCACTAGAAGACATCGAACCCTTTAAAGGAACCCTCGGGCAAAGTAGTGAGCAATTACTTAAAGCAATTGAAACGTTGTTAGCAATCCAACGCCAAATTACGAATATTTATGTCTATTCTCACTTAAAAAACGACCAAGACCAAACAAATTCGACTTATCAAGAAATGCATGCTAAAGCTGTGCAGCTTTATAGTCAATTCGGTCAAGCCGTTGCCTTTTTTAACCCAGAACTTTTATCGATTCCGCAAGAAACTTTAGCGCAATTTATTGAAGAAAATGACGCGTTAAAAGAGTATGAGCAATATTTAGACGATGCGACGCGCTATCGTCCTCACGTTTTATCAGAACAAGAAGAATTGCTGTTAGCTCAAGCAAGCGAAATTTTTGGCTCACCAAGTACAACATTTGGTATGCTAAATAATGCGGATTTAAAATTCCCAGAAATTGAAGACGAAGAGGGGAATAAAGTTCAACTGACTCATAGTGTGTACGGAAAAATGTTAGAAAGTTCAAATCGTCGCGTTCGTAAAGATACTTTTGAAGCGTTTTATTCGGTCTATGATCAATTTAAAAATACTATCGCCTCGATTTTAAATAGTGAAATTAAAACTAATAATTACCGTGCGAAAGTAAGAAAGTTTGATTCTGCGCGCCAAGCTTCCTTATTTAGAAATAATATTCCAGAAGCGGTTTACGATACATTACTTAATACAGTTGGCGAGCGTTTAGAATTATTACACCGCTATGTGAATTTAAGAAAAGAATTACTAAATGTAGAACAACTTGAAATGTATGATATGTATACACCTCTTTTAGGGGATGCGCCTATTGAAGTTACTTATGAAGAGGCAAAGCGCATTACGTTAGAAGCTCTGGCACCTTTAGGCGAAGAATATCATCAAATTTTACAAAAAGCATTTGATGAACAGTGGATTGATTTATACGAAAATAAAGGTAAACGAAGCGGTGCTTATTCTTCAGGAAGCTACGATAGTAAGCCATATATTTTAATGAACTGGCAAGACACAGTGAACTGGTTATACACACTTGTTCATGAATTAGGTCATAGTGTTCATAGTTATTTAACCCGTGAAAACCAGCCTTATGTTTATGGAAGCTATGCGATCTTTTTAGCTGAAATTGCTTCGACAACGAACGAAAATCTACTAACAGATTATTTATTAAAGGAATATAAGGGTAATCGTGAAGTAGAGCTGTACATTTTAAACCACTTCTTAGATGGTTTGAAAGGAACGGTATTCCGTCAAACCCAGTTCGCTGAATTTGAGCATTTAATGCATGAATCTGATGCTAAAGGCATTCCGTTAACACAAGAGTACTTGTCACAAGAGTACCGCCGAATTAACGAAAAATATTATGGCTCAGGGGTGAATTCAGACTCTGAAATTGCTTTAGAATGGACGCGTATTCCACATTTTTATATGAATTACTATGTGTTCCAATATGCGACAGGATTTGCGGCCGCAACAGCTTTTTCTAAACGCATTTTAGATGAAGAACCAGAAGCATTAGATAAATATTTAACCTTCTTAAAGTCAGGATGTAGCCAATATCCAATTGAAACAATGAAACAAGCAGGGTTAGATATGACCCAAGCCGATTATATTGATGCGACCTTAGATGTTTTTGAACAACGTTTAGGCGAGTTTGAAGATTTATTACATAGTAAATAAAAACAAGCTCTTTCTTACGCGGAGTAGGAAAGAGCTTATTTATGTTGTAATAAATTAGAAGATAAGTGAGGCTGCGTTGCGGCTTTGTAAATAGCGCGTAGCAATAAAATCATTTGATTGGCTTTTTCATAATCTTCAATTAAATAAAAGTGCTTAATTAATCTTAAAGCATTCATCAAACTATACCACTGAACCCGTTGATAAAAGTTATCTTCCATGGGCATTCGATATTCTTTAAACCAACTAGACCATTGACTAGGTGGAAAGTATTGACATAGTAAAAAAGTAATGTCACTTAAAGGATCCGCAATTTTAACCTCTTCCCAATCGACTAAATAAAGATGATTATTAAGAGATTCCAAAAAGTTTAAATGGTGTAAATCGCCATGACAGACGACATAGTCAACGTTGTAAAAGGCTTCGTCTAAGTCATTTTCTAAAAAATCAATCACTTCATTGAAGAATTGGTGATTCGCTAAAGCAATGGGTAATCCTTTAAAGTAGTGATCAATAAAATCGATGGGGTAAGTTTTTTGGGGATGAATCTTTTCCAGTGAGCTCAGCAAATGATCGCAATGATGGATATAGTGAATTAAATCAATCACTGATGGATCCATCATTTCATTAGGAGTGAGAAGTCTTCCATCGTGCCATTCTTGTGCTGTTAAAATATCGCCGTCAATTGTCCGCCTTGCCCATTTGAGTCGAGGTGCAATTCCTTCAGCCGATAGAGCAGCGACAAAAGGTGAAGTATTTAATTTAAAAAAGAGTCGTTCTTCATTTTTTACTCCCATAAAAGCTTGACCTGTATCGCCAAGAGGCATTTTTAATTCCCAGTCAGTTGCTTTTTTGCTCATGATTCACCCTCCCTTCTAAAATGTTCGATTATTTAAAAACTATACCATGAATTGAATGATTAAGCACGAGTTGAATGTGGCTTTTGTTTGTCAGCGATTTCTAGTAAATGTCCGCTGTAAGCATCGACAAGAAACTCGTAGTAGTGAACACGGTCTTCTTCATGACAATATAATCCACCGCGATAAGCTTTTGTTTCTTCATCGTAATCTATCATCTGACTCGAAATCCAACCGTCTTGCACAATACCTCGCTCTTTAAAGTCCTCTTTTACTTCTTCGAGTAATTCCATTGCGTCAAAGGGCTGAAGTTCTTTATAAAGTAAGATACTTGCAATACTTAAAATAGCGCCGACACCCCATAAAAGAGCGGTGATCGGTGTTTTTGAATTATTACGTTTTGCCACTGGTCATCATCCTTTCTTTTTCATGAAATGAAGCAACTTAATTGTAACATGAATTTGAAGTGGATAACATTGGAAAGAAGACTTTAAAGTCAGCGTCATTGATTTAGTCGCTTATATATGTAAAAATAGATAGGATAAAAGACTGCGACATAATTTAAGGAGGATATTCAATGTCTTCAACACCTTTTGAACAAACATCAACTTTTCAATTGATTAAAGAGTTAACTGAACTTCAAGGAGTCTCAGGAAATGAACGTCAAGTACGTCAATTTATGAAAGAGCAAATGGAACAATATGCTGACGAACTCGACATTTCTCCTTTAGGCAATATTTTTGGAGTTAAAAAAGCCAATGATTCTCAAGCGCCGAAATTAATGATGGCCGCTCATATGGATGAAGTCGGCTTTATGGTTAAGCGCATCACTAAAGAAGGTCAATTTTCGGTCATTCCTTTAGGTGGATGGAACCCTTACGTTGTCTCAGCCCAACGTTATACACTTCAAACTAAAAAGGGCGATTACGTTTGTGTTTCTTCATCCATTCCGCCTCATTTATTAAGAGGAAGGGGCGCTCAAAACGCTCAAGTGAGCGATATTTTATTTGATGCCGGTTTTTCTTCAAAGGAACAAGCCGAAGAATATGGCGTTCGTGTAGGGGATACGATTGTTCCCGAAACAAAGACTGTTTTAACCGCTAACAAAGAAAATGTTATCGCAAAAGCTTGGGACAATCGTTATGGTTGTGTTCTTGTCCTAGAATTATTAAAAGAACTACAAAACGAGCAACTTCCTAACACATTGATTGCTGGAGCGTCTGTTCAAGAAGAAGTTGGACTTCGCGGGATTAAAGGCGCCGTTCACACTTATGAACCTGATGTATTTATCGCATTAGACTGTTCACCAGCCAATGACTTAGAAGGTGCTAAAGACCGTCAAGGCGTGTTAGGCGATGGCTTTTTACTACGCATTCAAGATCCAGGACTGATTACCCACCCAAGATTGTTAGAGTTTTTTGAAACGGTGGCAGAAGAAGAAGGCGTTAAATATCAACCTTTCTTTTCTAAAGGAGGCACTGATGCAGGAGCTGCTCATACGATGAATGAGGGGATTCCAAGTGCTGTCATTGGAGTGCCAGGCCGTTATATTCACGGTCATCAAACATTATTTAATATTTCAGATTATGAACAAGCTAAACACATGGCGTTAGCTGTCGCAAGACGACTCGATAAAACAACACTAAATACTTTACAAGGTCATTAAGAAAGAGGAATGAATTATGTGGATTGCATTTTATAACCCAAAAGCTGCAGGGGACGTTTTATTATTGACACGCGAGGCAACTCGTAGTGAACATTTGCCAGTGGTAGAGAGTAAAGAAAATGTAACGTGTATTAAAAATGAAGAAACAAATAAAATAAATAGTGTTAATATTTTTAATATTTCATCATCTTTACCTCTTCACGAAACAGGTGTGGTAACATTATCTAATGAAGATCAAAAAACAATTAACGATATCATCCAACAAGCTGGATTTGACGTCGAGGTATCCTTAGACGAAACACCTAAATTTGTTGTAGGATACGTTGAAGAAATAGAACCGGTTGAAGGAAGCGATCATTTAAATAAAACACAAACTCGTGTTGGAGCTGATGAAGTACTTCAAATTGTTTGTGGCGCAAGTAATATCGATCAAGGTCAGTCCGTTATTGTCGCTAAACCAGGAGCGGTTATGCCTAATGGAATGATTATTTGGCCAGGTGAGTTGCGCGGAGTTGAAAGTCACGGCATGGTGTGTTCAACGCGAGAGTTAAACTTAACTCATATCGAAAACGAAGACGGTATCTGGGTATTACCTGACGGATATGAACCAGGCACTTCATTAGAAGATGTTGTTAGTGATTTAAGTAAGTAATCTTTAGAAATAAGGAAGAAAAGGGATTGAATTGGATAAGGAAGAAAAGCAACGACGCTTTTTAAAACGATCAACCATTAAACGTCAGCCGCTTTTTCAGCCAGCGTTAAAGTCTGCTCAAAGACCGAAGTTGCATATAGATGAATCGGATCAATTACTTGAAGAAAAATCCAGTACGCCGAGTGAATATGTTGTACCGTATTTAAAACAAGAAGGTAAATCGGGTCATCCATTAGATTTGAATTTGCCTGATGAGTCATTAGTGGATCAAACTGCGGAACAAACGCCACCCTTAGGCGAATATGAGCCGTCTTTAAAAACCAAACCCCCATTTAAAAAAAGCGAATATATTAGTCCTATGGGACCGACTGAAGAAACAAAGGAAATAGATCATGACGATTCTCAAGATAAGCCCTCTATTAGTCCTTTGGCGCCTCATAGTGTATCGAATCGTCAAATTAGAACGATTGTCAGACGTTTACAAAAGACACCTGAACAATTTCTATTATTTCAAAGAGTAGGAGAATCATATGATGTTACATGATACGGTTTATCATTTTGTAGGTATAAAAGGATCTGGTATGAGTGCACTAGCACTTATTTTGCACGGTAAAGGATATAAAGTTCAAGGAAGTGATCAAGCTCAATACTTCTTTACTCAACAAGAACTAGAAAATCAAAATATTCCTTTACTTGAATTTGATGAAGAAAATATTCAATCTGACTTAACCATTATCGCAGGAAATGCCTATAACGATGAAAATAATATCGAACTGGCCAGAGCTAAACAACTTAATTTACCCGTCATTCGTTATGACCAATTTTTAGGTCAATTGATGGAAGATTATATTAGTATTGCTGTAACAGGTTCTCACGGAAAGACATCTACGACAGGCTTATTAGCCCATACGTTAAAAGAACTCGCTCCGACAAGTTACTTAATTGGGGATGGGACCGGAGTTGGGCTAGAAAACGCCACTTATTTTGCGATGGAGGCGTGCGAATATAAGCGCCATTTCCTTTCTTATAAGCCTGACTATGCCATTATTACCAATGTGGACTTTGATCATCCGGATTACTACCAATCGATTGAAGATGTGTTTGACGCTTTTTCAAACTTTGCTAATCAAGCCAAAAAAGGGATTATTGCTTGTGGAGAAGATGAGTATTTAAGACAATTAAAAACGGATATTCCTGTTTATTTTTATGGTTTTAGTGAAGATTGTGACACTTATGCATCAAATATTGAACGTACAGTGGATGGATCAAGTTTTGATGTTATTTTCCAATCTAAAAAATTAGGCCGATTCCAAATTCCAACGTATGGTAAGCATAATATATTAAACGCCTTGTCTGTTATTACTTTACTTTGCTTAGAAGGATTTGAGCCTCTAGAAATCGCCAATCATTTAACGACTTATACAGGGGTCAAACGTCGTTTTTCGATTAAAACCATTGACGATTTAATCGTAATCGATGATTATGCTCATCATCCGGTAGAAATTAAAGCAACGATTGATGCTGCTAAACAAAAGTTCCCGGATCGTTCAGTTATTGCGATTTTCCAACCACATACCTTTAGTCGTACTGTCGCATTATTAGATGAGTTCGCTGAAGCACTTAACTTAGCTGATGAAATTTATTTAGCAGATATTTTCCATTCAGCTAGAGAGACTTCTGGAAAGGTTAGAATTGAAGATTTACAACAAAAAATTAAAGGGCATCACGATCTAATTTCTAGAGATCATTTATCGCCTTTAATGAATTATCAAGATGCAGTTCTATTATTTATGGGAGCTGGAGATATTGATAAGATATCTGAGCAATTTAGCGAGGCTTATTCACGTTTAAATAAAATACAACTATAAAACCAACACTGATGTGTGCAACTTCTTTGAAGAAACGGACGTAACATTTTTGTTATAATAGATAAGAAGCCGAAAAACACATCAGTGTTTTATTTTTTTACTTTATATAACAAACTAAAGGAGAATTTTATGAACTCACGAAAGATTGTATTAATTGACGGAAGTAGTCTTGCTTACCGTGCCTTTTATTCTATCTTTAATATTGAACGTTTTAAAAATAAAGACGGATTACATACCAATGCGTTATATAGTTTCAATCGCATGTTAGATAATATTTTAGATCAATTCAAGCCGACACATATATTAGTCGCTTGGGATAAGTCAAATATAACATTTAGAAACAAATTGTTTGAAGATTATAAAGCAGGTCGTTCAAAAACACCGAGCGAATTTAAAGAACAAATGCCTTATTTTAGAGTACTACTTGATGGGTATGGGATCTCCCATTATGAATTATTAAATTATGAAGCCGACGACATTATCGGAACCCTTGCTAAATCGTCCAATCCTGAAGATGAAGTGATTGTGATATCTGGGGATAAAGATTTAATTCAATTAGCAGACGACCATATTACCGTTGAAATTACGCGCAAAGGAGTGAGTGAACTCGAAGCCTTTACGCCTGAAACGATCAAAAAAGAGTATAATTTAACACCTGAACAAATTGTTGATTTTATGGGGATGATGGGGGACCCATCCGATAATATTCCTGGAATTACCCGTGTAGGAGAAAAAACAGCTCTTCGTTTGATGCACCAATTTGGGTCGCTAGACGGTTTATATGCAGGCTTAGACGAACTGAAACCGTCAAAAATGAAGGAAAACATTATTAATGATAAAGAACAAGCTTATATGAGTCGTGATTTAGCTCAAATTGAAACCAATGCTCCTTTAGAAATTACACTAGAAGACACTGCTTATAAAGGGAAAAATGTCGAACAATTGGTTGAGTTTTATCGTCAAATGGACTTTAAAACATTTTTGACTAACTTACAAAGTGAACAAGGCCTTGAGGTAAGCGACGTCTCTGAAACAGAGCACACTATTCCTGAATATGAAACCATTGTCTTAGAAAAAATAGAAAAAGAGCACTTACCGACACGCAGTGCTCTTTATTTAGAAACATTAGGCACCAATCCTCATTTCGATGATATTGTAGCGGTCACGTGGTCTGATATTGACCAAACGAAAGCTTACATTACAACGCCAGAGGTGGCCTTTAAATCAAAGGAATTCACTCAGTGGTTAGAGTCAAAGGATCACTCGATTATTTCTTTAGATTCTAAACGAGACTACGTACTAACTCATCGTCAAGGCGTTGACTTACAAGGTGTTGACTATGATGTACGTATTGCCGCTTACTTATTAAATACACAACAGGCCCATGAAGTGAGTGATATTTTAGACTTATTGGATCTACCCAACTTAGTCACTTCAGATGTGGCGGTATACGGTAAAGGAGCTAAACGCGGAGTTCCGGAAGATAAAGAAGTCTTCCACCATCATTTAGCTAGCATTTTACGTGTCCTACCGGAATTAAAAGATGAACTCATTAAACAGTTAGCGAAAGTCGAAATGACTGAACTGTATGAAACCATTGAATTCCCGCTGGCAAAAGTACTAGCAAACATGGAAATTAGAGGAATTGCGGTAGACCAAGAACGTTTAAACGAAATGAACGAAGAAATGTTAGCTCAACTTGGACAAATGGAAGAAGAGATTCATGAATTAGCAGGCGAAGAGTTTAACGTTAACTCTCCAAAGCAATTAGGTGAAATTTTATTTGAAAAGTTAGGGTTACCGGTCATTAAGAAAACTAAAACCGGCTACAGTACGGCCGCTAGCGTTCTTGATGAATTACTAGGTAAACACCCAATTATCGAAAAAATATTAGAATACCGCGGACTCGCTAAACTGCAAGGAACTTATTTAGCTGGACTGCCTAAATATATTAAACAAGACGGAAAAATTCATACGAATTTTGTGCAAACCTTAACTCAAACAGGTCGTTTAAGTTCAACGGATCCAAACTTACAAAATATTCCAATTCGCATGGAAGAAGGACGTAAAATTAGACAAGCTTTTGTTCCGTCCCATGAAGATTATCAGTTATTTGCAGCGGACTATTCGCAAATTGAATTGCGCGTATTGGCTCATATTAGTGAGGACGAACATTTAAGACAAGCCTTTATTGATGGCCAAGACATTCATACAACTACCGCAAGACGCGTTTTAGATATTGAAGATGATGAAACGGTTACTGCCAATGACCGCCGAATGGCTAAAGCAGTTAACTTTGGGATTGTCTACGGGATTAGTGACTATGGTCTATCTCAAAACTTACACATTACGCGAAAAGAAGCGAAAGAATTTATTGATCGTTACTTTGAACGCTATCCTGGAGTCGAGACATTTATGCGTGACATTGTCGCTAAAGCGAAAAAAGATGGCTATGTCTCCACACTATTTAATCGTCGCCGTTATTTACCAGATATTAAATCCCGCAACTTTAACTTACGTTCCTTTGCTGAACGAACAGCGATGAACTCTCCAATTCAAGGAACAGCGGCTGATATTATTAAAATTGCGATGGTCCGATTGGAACAAGCACTCAAAGAAAAAGGGTTAGCTTCACGTATTCTTTTACAAGTTCATGACGAGTTAATTTTAGAAGGACCTCAAGAAGAGATGGAACAATTAAAAGAACTCGTTCCTGACATTATGGAATCAGCGGTAGAATTATCTATTCCACTAAAAGTTGAATACGGTATTGGCAATAGTTGGTATGATATTGATTAATTGAAGTCGAAAGGAAGATAATATGCCTGAACTACCAGAAGTGGAAGCGGTTAGAAAAGGATTAAATCAATTGGTCCAAGGAAAAGTCATTCAACAAGTGACGGTCGATTGGCCTAATATTATCGATACAACTCTATCCATTGATGAGTGGAGTCAACTACTTCAAAATGAACGCATTGAAAAAATCGAACGACGGGGCAAATATTTAATTATTTACTTAACTCATTGGGCTTTAATTTCTCACTTGCGAATGGAAGGAAAGTATAATTTTTATCCAAAAGGACAAGTCCCAAGTCAAAAAGGAAAACACGTTCACGTTCGCTTTTTAATGACTGACGGGAGTCAATTAGAGTATGATGATGTTAGAAAGTTTGGCCGAATGACATTGATCGACCCCCAAGGGGTCGGTCGCTATTTTGAAGAAAGAAAATTAGGCCCTGAACCAACGAAAGAACAATTTAGGCTAGATGACTTTGCCTCATCCCTTAAGAAAACAAAACGAGCCATTAAAACGGTTTTACTTGATCAAAAATCCGTCGCTGGATTAGGAAATATTTATGTGGATGAAGTATTGTTTCGATCAAAGATTCACCCGGAAACAAAAGCTGACCTGTTAACCTTAAATCAAGTGGAAACTTTACGAGAACAAATTATTCAAGTTCTCCAAGAAGCGACCGCTAAAGGTGGCTCAACCATTCGAACTTATAAAAACAGCTTAGGTGAATTAGGACAATATCAAAAAGAACTACAAATTTATGGCCGAACGGGTGCATTATGCATTCATTGCCAGACTCCCATTGAAAAAATAAAAGTAGGTGGCCGCGGAACTCACTATTGTCCTAAGTGCCAACCGTTAAAAGCTTAGGAGAGAGATAAATGAAAATAGGCATTACAGGAGGTATCGCGTCAGGTAAATCAACAACAACATTGTACTTAAAAGAAAAGGGCTGGCCCGTCATTGACGCCGATCTGATCGCCCGGCAAGTAGTTGAACCCGGAACTATTGGATTAAAAAAGATTGTTGAATACTTTTCAAAGGATGTATTAACGAGTGAAGGAACACTGGACCGGCCTAAATTAGGCAGTATTATTTTCAGTGATCCATCTAAACGCCAGCAACTCGATCGTATTTTACACCCTCTCGTTCAACAAGAAATCAAACGTCAAATGGAACAATACAAGGCAGCTTTTATATTTGCAGATATTCCGCTACTGTTTGAAGGAAATTATGAAACGTGGTTTGATGAAACGTGGGTAGTTTATGTACCTTTTGAAACACAAATCGATCGCTTAATGAAGCGTAACGGCTTTACAAAAGAACAAGCTTTAGATCGGATTCATAGTCAAATGCCTTTAGAAGAAAAAAAGCAATTAGCTACGCGAGTATTAGATAATTCAAAGGAACCCCAAGCATTGTATGATCAAATTGATCAAATATTAAATGAACTGTTAGGAGGGTGTTGTTAATGGAATGTCCAAAATGTCATCATGACAATTCAAAAGTGGTCGATTCAAGACCCACTAAAGAAGCGATCCGACGTCGTCGCGAATGTTTAAAATGTCATTATCGTTTTAATACCTATGAAAGAGTCGAACAAGTTCCTCTTTTAGTTGTTAAACGTGATGGAACAAGAGAAGAATTTAATAAAGATAAACTATTAAGAGGCATTATTCGAGCGGCTGAGAAACGCCCGATTACTCGGGAACAGATGAATGAATTAGCTAATAAAGTAGAATGGGCCATTCGTGAACAAACGGATCAAGAAATTGAAAGTGAACAAATTGGCGAATATATTATGCCGCTATTATTTGAACTAGATGAAGTCAGTTACATTCGTTTTGCGAGTGTTTACCGTCAATTTCAGTCTCGCGAGATGTTTTTAAAGGAACTAGAGTCAATGCCTCAAACATCGAAAGAGGATAAAGGAATGACCGATCATGGCTTGGACGATTAGCCCGCTACAACCTTTTAAAGTTCGCCATCAAAGTGTATTATCGGCCCTTCAACTGCAATCACTTATCCAACTATATCAGCCAATTATTGGAAAAGAAGCTCTCGCTTTGTATTTAACTCTTTATAATTTGCCTTTAGAAGAAGTTCAGTGGAGTCAAACGCGCATTCATTCAGAATTATTTACAATTTTGAATATGGGGGTCCCTCAAACCAATGAAGCACGGATGAAATTAGAAGCCATTGGATTGATGCGGACCTATCGTGATTCAAGTTCACAAGCGGATATTAACAATCAAAGCTTTTTATATGATTTACAACTTCCGTTGGATTTTAAGCAATTTATGGATAATTCGCTACTCAGTACATTGCTGTTTGAACGTATTGGTGATCAAAGCTTTAACCAGTTACTTAGATCTTGGCGAATTGATCGATTAGACACTAAACGTTACGTTGAAATAACCACTAATTTTGATCAAGTGTTTCAGCCATTATCCAGTCAAGCAACCTATAATGCGATTCAAGAGGAAATGGGCTATGAAGCCTTTAGACACCAAAAAGCCGAGACTTTTCAAGCGCAAGTTATTGAAACATTTGACTACAGTGTCTTTTTGAAGCACTTGATGAACGAAGCCATTGATCATACGGATTTAACGCAAGCTTTAAAAGAAGAAGTCTTAGCGATTCATACTATTTACGGTTTAAATGAATGGGAAATGGTTGATTTAGTTCGTTTAGCCATTAATCAAACAACTGGCCACATCGAAACCTTTCAACTAAAAGAAATTGCTTCTAAACGAGCCTTCCACCAAGAACAAAAAGATCAAAGACCGCAATCAGCTCAAAAAAATAATGAAGAAGAAAATCAGCGTAAACAAGCACTAGCAAGCGAATATCCTGATTTAACATCCGAAGAAATTCATTTAATTTATGTGAGTGAACAAATTCCTTGCGACGTGTTTGTTAAACGGATTAAACAGCTAAAAAATGGTTTCGCAACGGATCAAGAACTTTTTTATGTCAAAGATTTACTAGAAAAAAGTCAATTAAACCAAACGGTTATTAATATATTAGTCTATTATTTATTAGTGATTCAAAACCAAACAAATGTCTTTAAAGGCGCTTTAGAAAGAACGGCTAGCGAGTGGCAACAAAAAGGAATTGACACAGGAGCCGAGGCGTTAGAAGAAATTAAAGCTCAACAACAATTAGCAAAAATTCAAAAAGAAAAGAAACAAACCCAGTTCAACCAAGGATATAATAAACGGACGCGAAAAGAAGCAGATGTCCCAACTTGGATGAATCAACCAAGCGCTTCGTCATCTACGGATAAGACAGAAGAAAATGTCTCTAAACAACAACTAGAAGATGAAGCAGCACGCTTGCAAGCTCAACTTCAAGCGATGTTTAATAATCAAAAAGAGGGGTGATTAAATGAAATCAATGAGTGGATTATTAAAACGTTACACCCAGTCGCCAGAATTTATTAAAAAGCGTAATGAAGCGATCCAACAAATGATGAATTATCCGGAAATTAAAGCCTTTGTCGCTGAACATAATTTATCTCAAGATATGATTGAAAACAGTTATTCCAGACTTCATGAATATATGTTAGAAATGGAAGCGTTAAAACGCGGTGAAGACGGTCAAAACCCAGGATTTGCGCCGGTTTTGTTTTTACACGATAATTATATTGATGTAACCTATGAACCAACGAAAGATTATTTAAAAGAAAAAGAAGAACAAAAAGTTAAAGCGTTAATCGACAACCGGATGATCTCAAGAGACGTTAAAGATGCCACGTTAGCAGATTATGATATGAATACGACCCATCGCCAGCAATTAATGAAAGAAGCTCTTTCTTTTTTAGATCAGTACCGAAAAGACCCTTATCAAGCTAAAGGACTTTATATTCATGGTCCTTTTGGTGTCGGAAAGACTTATTTAATGAGTGCGCTAGCAAATGCTTTAGTTGAAAAAGAACGAGTAGCGGTGACGATGATGCATTATCCAACCTTTACTAATGAATTAAAAGGTTCTTTTGCTAGCAATAATACTCAACAAATTATCGATGACGTAAAAAAAGTGCCTGTTTTAATTATCGATGACATTGGAGCAGAAAGTAATTCGGCTTGGTTAAGAGATGATGTATTAGGAGTTATTTTAGAGTACCGAATGAAAGAATCTTTAGTGACATTTTTTACGTCCAATATGGATTATGCTTTATTAGAAAAGCATTTTTCAGAAACTAGAGATGACCGCGACTTATTAAAGGCCAAACGACTCATGGAACGTGTCTATTCTTTAACGAAAGAAGTAGAATTATACGGTCCTAACCGTAGACATCAATAATTATTAGTTGCAGAAAATTTAAAAATCAATTATGATAGTTTTAACAAGTATGAAGACACCTTCATAAGAAGCAGGCTCCAGAGAGAAACGGGTGGTGGAACGTTTCGCCTTAATTTTATGTAAGACCCCTTCATATCCCTTCAATGGAAAGCGTAAGTGATTAACATTGACGTTCTAGTGCGTTAAACTAGATGAAAGGTTAGTTTATACTAATGAATTTGGGTGGAACCACGTTTTAAGCGTCCCATTGTCTACAGAGGCAATGGGGCGTTTTTATGTTCACCTAACTTATAGGAGGAATTTAATATGTCACAAATTCAATTAACATTTCCTGATGGAAGTGTTCGCTCTTTTGATCAAGGCGTTACTGTAGAAGAAGTTGCGGGAAGTATCGCTCCATCACTTAAAAAAGCAACTTTAGCAGGTAAGTTTAACGATGAGTTAGTGGACTATAACCGTCCCTTAACTGAAGATGGTGCGATTGAAATTATTACAGATAAAAGTCCAGAAGCCTTAGATATTTTACGTCACTCAACTGCTCATTTAATGGCTCACGCGTTAACTCATTTATATCCTGGGATTCAGTTTGGTGTTGGTCCAACCATTGAATCAGGTTTTTACTATGATACTCATTTAGAAAAACCTATTAGTGAAGAAGATTTACCAAAAATCGAAAAAGAAATGAAGCGTATTATCGCTCAAAACGTACCGATCGTTCGTAAAGAAGTCTCTCGCGAAGAAGCGTTAGAAATTTTCGCTAAAGTTCCATTCAAAGTGGAATTAATTAATGATTTACCAGAAGATGAAGTCATTTCAATTTATGAACAAGGAGACTTTGTTGATTTATGTCGCGGGGTTCATGTTCCGTCCACTGGTAAACTACGTATCTTTAAATTACTTTCTTTAGCTGGGGCTTATTGGCGCGGTAACTCTGATAATACAATGATGCAACGTATTTATGGAACTGCCTTTTTCAACCAAAAAGATTTAGATGAATTTTTAAAAATGCGTCAAGAAGCAAGAGAACGTGACCACCGCCGTTTAGGTAAAGAATTAGATATCTTTATGATCTCTCAAGAAGTCGGACAAGGGTTGCCAATTTGGTTGCCTAAAGGCGCAACTATTCGTCGCGTCATCGAGCGTTACATTCAAGATAAAGAATTACAGTTAGGTTATGAACATGTTTATACACCCATTATGGCCAAAACTGACCTTTATAAAACATCCGGTCACTGGGATCACTACCACGAAGACATGTTCCCACCAATGGATATGGGAGATGGAGAAATGCTTGTTCTTCGTCCAATGAACTGTCCGCACCATATGATGATTTACAAAAATGATATTCGCTCATACCGTGACTTACCAATTCGTATTGCTGAATTAGGGATGATGCACCGTTATGAAAAATCCGGAGCATTATCTGGTTTACAACGTGTACGTGAAATGACTTTAAACGACGCGCATATTTTTGTTCGACCAGATCAAATTAAAGAAGAATTCCAACGCGTCTTAGACTTAATTCGCGAAGTATATAAAGATTTCAATATTACTGACTACCGTCTACGTTTAAGCTACCGCGATCCAAATAACAAAGAAAAATACTTTGACGATGATGAGATGTGGGAAACAGCTCAAGCAATGTTAAAAGAAGTTATGGATGAAAGTGGTTTAGAATACTTTGAAGCTGAAGGAGAAGCAGCGTTCTATGGTCCTAAATTAGACGTTCAATTTAAAACAGCCATTGGTATTGAAGAAACGATGTCTACCGTTCAATTAGACTTCTTATTACCAGAACGTTTTGATTTAACTTATGTCGGTGAAGACGGACAAGATGCGCACCGTCCAGTGGTCATTCACCGCGGAGTTGTTTCAACAATGGAACGTTTCGTGGCCTACTTAATTGAAGAGTATAAAGGAGCTTTCCCAACTTGGTTAGCACCGGTTCAAGGAGTCATTATTCCAGTTAACTTAGAAGCTCACGAAGAACATGTTCGTAAACTTCATGATGAAATGATTCGTCAAGGTTTACGTATTGAAATGGACTTACGTAACGAAAAATTAGGCTATAAAATCCGTGAAGCCCAAACGTCTAAAGTTCCTTACCAAATTGTTATTGGAGATCAAGAAATGGAAGACGGCACCGTTAATATCCGTCGTTATGGTTCAAAACAATCCCATACAATTCCGTTTGAAGATTTTATTCAACAAATTAAGGAAGATATTGCTGCTAAAAGTAATTACGACAAATAATAGAATTAACCGAAAGAAGTTTAAAGCTTCTTTCGGCTTTTTTTGTACAAAAAAAGAACTCACCCAATGATGAGTTCTTTAAAATATTCGTTAGAAGAAGTTAAATATACGACGCATGAAGTTAGTTAAGCCAGAATCACGATTGTTTTCTACCGGCTCGCCGTTAGTAATTTCTTCTTCGATAATTTTTTCAGCTTCTTGTTGCTTTTCTTCTTCTAATTCAGCACGTGTCTTCTTCCAAAAGACAGGAAGATCCATATTATATACTTCAGGATTGCGCTCAATACCGTTTAACATCGTCGCAATCTCTTCATAAGTGCTTAGTTCTTCACCGAATACGCCCATTGCCACCGCAATAATAGGGTGACCATCTTCATTAGAAGTAGCTACGAAGTTCTTGCCAGCTTGGTCTGTATAACCAGATTTCAAACCAGTAACTCCTGGACGACCAAAGTCATAGCCTTCGAGAAGACGGTTGTTAGTTGGTAGGACTTCTTCATAGTCTGTATCTTTCATAAAGGTATACTCGTCTTTTTTAGTGATATCTAAAATTTGCGGGTAATCTCTTACCGTATAGTAAGACATTAAAGCCACATCACGAGCAGAAAGAGTATTTTGATCATCAGCGGTTGATCCTTCTAACCACATTGATTCCGGTAAGTTTTCATTAGGTGCACCGGAAACAGAAAAGATTTGTCCATTTAAGCCCCATTCGTCTAACTTTTCTTGCATTGCTTTAGAGGCTTCTTGTTCAGAACCGTAAATCTCCCACATGACAGCAGAAGTTGCATCGTTAGCTGAAGCGATCATAATCGCATGCATTAAATCTTCCACAGGGTAAGCGACCCCTTTTTCAAGACCAACGTTTGATAATTCTGGATCTTGAGTAATGGTTTCAACAATTTCGTCATTAGGGGTAATTTTTTGATCTAAAGAAAGCTTGCCGTTGTCAATTGCTTCATAAATTAAATACATCGCTAATACTTTTGTCATTGACGCAATAGGATACGGCGTATTAGCATCTCGTTCTAATAAAACCTTTCCTGTTTCTGTATCGACGACAATATGAGAGCGAGTATCTAAAGGCAGTGTCGCTAAATCTTGAGGAAAGTCACTTGGCATTTGAAACACGTCATTTTCAACATCTGTAATGACTTCTTTGGATAAATCAGGTGTTTTTGTGTATCCCGATGGAAGTGACTCATCTTCTTCGTGAGATTCTGCTTGTTCTACTTCTTGAGCTTGTTCGGTTTCTTGAGTAATTTCTTCCGTATGTTCTACTTCCTCAGTTTGTTCTGCTTCATCTTCAGCAAAAGTAACCATTGGCAGAGTAGTCATAAATGTTTGCGCTGCAAGCAAACTTGTTAGGAAAATACGTGATAGTTTACGATATTGCACAATGAGGCCTCCTATAAAATTAATCCTATTTATTATATATGACCTATAAGTAGAGTGCAATAACTTCAATAGATAATTCTTAAGTGGAGTTCATAGGGCTTTTGCTAAAACTCTTTGTAAAGTAAAGAAAATAACCTATAATAAGACATGACTGAAAGGCAGGTGACTTTATTTGGTTTATCCACCGACGATAAAAAAACATAAAAGATGGTTGATGGTGGCGCTTTTATCGTTAATGCTACCTTTTTATATTCATATACCTATTTTAGTTTGTACGCTTATTATTTTAATGCCGTCTTATAAAGAAACAATTTTTAATGTGCTTAAATCCCAACCAACATTTTTAACTTTTTTCATGTTAAACGCCGGGACATCACTTTTCTATCGTAACTGGTTAGGAGCGGCAGCTTCGTTAGCATTTTTGTTTGTCAGCATTTTTTTCATTATTTATAACCAAATAGTAACACCTAAACTGTTCTATCAAATAATTCATCGACTATTTCTTACGAGTGGCTTAGTGGTCCTGTGGGAGTTGTTTAATTACCGACGCTATTTAATACAGCATAATGAAACATGGCAATACGTGTTTACGTCACCGAATCCTTATTACCGCGCACAAGCATCCTTTGTCAACGCCAATTATTACGGTTTAATTTGTATTTTCATGGTTTTAATTGGCATGTATTTATTATTTAAAACCCATTCTGTCAAAAAGAAGTTACTTTATTTAAGTATTATTGCTTTAAATATCTTAGGAATGATCATGACGGCGTCTCGTATGTTTATTCCTACGTTATTCATTGGAGTAGCTATTTTTTCATTCTTTAAGTCACCACGTTTAGCAAGAAGAAGCTTTTTAGTGGCTTGTTTAGTCATAGGTTTTATTCTATTGAATCCTTCTTGGTTACCACGAATGCAGTCGATTTCTTATGGTATTGAAGATCGGTTATCCATATGGAAAGTGGGTTGGAAAATCTTTCAACTCAATCCTTTATTAGGAAAAGGTGCCTTTAGTTACCGGACGAATTATTACTTATTTACTAATAAAGGACTAATGCACAGTCATCAACTACTGATTGATATTTTAGCTAACTACGGTTTAATAGGCTTGTTTTTATTGTGGGACAGTTTGATTCCTCTTGCTAGAAAAGTGACTCGCCTTTATCGTCGACCAGTTGCTCATTTAGAGACGGGGCTAATTATTTCGGTTATACTGTGCGTATTGATTCATAGCATTGTAGATGTATCGATTGTATGGTTGCAGACAAGTTTTATTTTATTACTCATTATTTCAGCGCCGGAATCAGTTTATTTAGAACTAGAATCCTTACAAATAGATTAGTTTAAAAATAAAGGTTGTATTGGCTGTTTATTTATGATAGTTTATTAAAGTGCTCATCAGCGAATAAAAAAGACTTGTTATTCACTGATCGATATACTATTCTTAAATAGATGAGACAACAAGTAGAAACATGCCGTTTCTCGCCAACAACCTTTAGTTCATTGGCAAATCATTTCAAAGTGCTTATTTTTACCAATAAGGCTTTATTATGTGCGGCAGTTTATACTTATGTATAAACTGTTTTTTTTAATAGATACTTGTTAACTCAAATATTATGGAGGTGGCCGCTATCGCAAAAGGTATGTTCGTTAACGAAGAGATTCGCGCACGCGAATTACGAGTGATTGGTAATGACGGTGAACAAATTGGCGTCAAATCGACGGAGGATGCATTAACGATTGCAGAATCTTTCGGTTTAGATTTAGTTCTTGTTTCACCTAATGCCAAACCCCCAGTCGCAAGAATTATGGACTACGGGAAGTATCGTTATGAAATGCAGAAAAAAGAACGTGAACAACGTCGTAACCAAAAGGTTGCAAGCGTTAAAGAAGTTCGCTTAAGTCCTTCAATCGAAGAGCACGACTACCAAACAAAATTACGTCAAGCCATTCGATTTCTAGAAAAAGGCGACAAAGTTAAAGCAACGATCCGTTTTAGAGGACGTGCGATTACACATAAAGATTTAGGCCGAGATGTCTTGGAAGACTTTATTGAAGATACACAAGATATCGCAAGTGTTGAAGTGAAGCCTAAAATGGAAGGTCGCAGCATGTTTACAATGCTCGTACCAAAAACAGAAGATAAATAACAGGAGGATTCTTTTCATGCCAAAACAAAAAACACACCGCGGTTTAGCAAAACGCGTTAAGAAAACAGCTTCAGGTAAATTAAAACGTTCACGCGCATTTACAAGTCACCGTATGCACGGTAAAACTAAAAAGCAACGTCGTCAGTTACGTCATTCAACTTTAGTGCATCCGTCTGACCAAAAACGTATTGCGCAACAACTATCATCACTATAATATTCTAATACAACTCAAGGAGGAATTAATCAATGGCACGTGTTAAAGGTGGAACTGTTACACGCCAACGTCGTAACCGTACTCTTAAATTAGCTAAAGGTTACTATGGCTCAAAACATGCATTATATAGAACAGCTAAGCAACAAGTAATGAAATCATACATGTATGCTTACCGTGATCGTCGTCAAAAGAAACGTGATTTCCGTCGTCTATGGATTACACGTATTAACGCAGCAGCACGTATGAACGGTTTAAGCTACTCTGTATTAATGAACGGCTTGAAAAAAGCTGGTGTAGAAATTAACCGTAAAATGCTTGCAGACTTAGCTGTTCACGATGAAGAAGCTTTTGCTTCTTTAGTTGAAACTGCTAAAAAAGCGTTAGCTTAATTTAAAGACTGATGAAAAGAACATTTCCCCTTGATTGAGGAGATGTTCTTTTTTCCATATTTATTTATAAAAGGAGGTTATTATTTGAAGCTCATTTGGCAATATTTAAAAAAGCATCCTCAATTATTGTTCCTTGATTTATTTGGGGCCATGATGTTTGTGGTTGTTAACTTAGGATTACCGACCATTCTATCCTTTATTATCGACCAAGCGATTGTGCCAAAAGATATTCCAAGACTTTATTATTGGCTTATCGTGATGGGGGTCGTCATTATTTTAGGAATGTTAGGACGAATTGTTTTAATATATGCCGCATCTAAGTTGACAACGACAATGGTTAAAGATATTCGAAACGACTTATTCGATAAAATTCAACAATTCTCCCATCAAGAATACGAAACAATTGGTGTTTCTTCTTTAGTCACACGTGTAACCAGTGATGCGTTTGTCTTAATGCAGTTTACTGACCAAATGTTACGAGTTGGAATGATTACACCCATTATGATGATCTCAAGTTTAATTGCGGTTTTAATGACCAACCGTTCGCTGGCGTGGATTATTCTTTTAGCTATGCCATTTGTCGGTTTAGCGGTCTTTGTTATCGCACGAAAATCTCACCCTCTATCTCAAAAACAACAAAGTAATTTAGATTTGCTTAACCAATATGGTCGAGAGAATTTAACGGGACTTCGAGTGATTCGAGCATTTGCTAGAGAAGAATATCAAGAACATAAATTTGATGAAGCTAACCAGTCCTACGCAGGGGTTTCTTCCCGTTTATTTAAACTAATGGGAACGGCTCTTCCGGCCTTTTTACACATTTTCTTTTGGATGTTAATTGCGATTATTTGGTTTGCTTTAAAACCACTTGCTGATGGCACATTATTAGTCGGAAACTTAGTTGCTTTTGTCCAATATAGTTTCCATGCACTATTTTCCTTTATGTTATTAGCTAACTTATTTATTATTTATCCGAAAACTTCGGTCTCGGCAGAGCGTCTTCAAGAAATTTTTGATATGCCGATTTCGATTGATATGAACGAATCAGGAATTAAAGAAACTCAAACTCAAGGTTACTTAGAGTTTGATAATGTGACTTTTGCTTATCCGGGAGAAACAGAAAATCCGGTATTAGAAAATATTAACTTTAAAGCAAAACCTGGAGAAATTGTCGCCTTTATAGGAAGTACTGGAAGTGGTAAATCTACTTTAGTTCAATTAATTCCGCGCTTTTATGACGTCACCTTAGGACGAATTATTTTAGACGAGGTGGATTTACGCGACTATAACTTGAAAGCATTACGTCGTAAAATTGGTTTCGTTCCTCAAAAGTCCTTGCTGTTTACAGGAACCATTGGTGACAATTTACGTTTTGGTAAATACAATGCTGAAGAACGTGAATTAGAACATGCTTCAGATATTTCTCAATCGCGAGACTTTATCGAAAAAAGTCAAAAACGATTCCAAACTTACTTGGAAGAAAGTGGCGGTAACTTATCTGGAGGACAGCGCCAACGTTTATCTATCGCCCGCGCTTTAGTTAAAAAGCCAGCTGTTTATATATTTGATGATAGCTTCTCTGCTTTAGACTATCAAACGGACAAGCAATTGCGTCGTCGCTTAAAAGAAGTGACTCACGATGCGACTGTTTTAATTGTCGCTCAGCGGGTAACAAGTATTATGAATGCTGATCAAATTATTGTTTTAGATAAAGGGAAAATTGTCGGGCGAGGAACCCATGAAGAGCTCATGGCCTCCAATGAAATTTACCAAGAAATTGCTTATTCCCAAATAAAAGAAGAAGAATAGAAAGGAGGCTACTCAATGGAAGTTACACAAAGTGCACCTAAAGAAACTAATTTTGTTCGCAAGTTATGGAGCTTTATGCATCGCTACCGCGGCTCTTTATATTTAGCTATTTTGTTTGTGGCGATTAATGCGATTCTTTCCGTTTTAGAGCCTTTTATTCTAGGTCTTATTATTACGGAAATCACTGAAAACGTTCTTGCTATTGCTAGAGATATTCCTGGAGCTAGTATTAATTATCCTAAAATTACTTGGCTTTTAGTTATTTATTTCATTCGAAGCGTTGTCGTTCAAGTGGCACTTTACAGCCAAAACTTCTTTATAACGAATGCGGTCCAATCAACCGTTCAAGACATTCGAAAAGCTTTAAGTCATAAATTAAATCAATTACCCGTCAGTTATGTTGACCGTCACCAGTTCGGAGACTTGTTAGGACGTTTAACGAATGACGTGGAAGCTGTATCCAATGCGATGCAACAAAGTCTACTTCAAGTAGTCGAAGCGATCTTAAAACTCACTTTTGTTGTTGCTTTTATGCTTTATTTAAACGTCACATTAGCCATTATTTTAACGGTTACGATTCCGCTATGCTATTTTGTAGCGAATTATTTAGTTAAAAAGTCTCAACCTTACTTTAATAAACAACAAAATATTTTAGGCGATTTAAATGGCTATATTCAAGAAAACTTTTCCGGCTTTACAGTTGTTAAACTGTATTCAAGAGAAGCAGCCGCAAGTCATGAATTTCGCCAAATTACAAAAGAATTGGCAGAGGTGGGCTTTAAATCCAGCTTTATTTCTGCTCTAATGTTACCTTTAGTCGGTGTTATTTCTCATGGAAGTTACTTAGTGGTCGCTTTTGTAGGAAGTTTACAAGTCATTGCGGGTACTTTAACCATCGGTAACTTACAAGCTTTTTCTGAATATGTTTGGCAAATTAACCAACCGATTCAAATTTTAACTCAGCTATCAGGTATGATTCAAACAGCTAAAGCAGCAACGGATCGTATTTTTGAAGTGTTAGAAGGACCAGAGGAAGTAGACGAAGCAACGATTAAATTAGAAAAACCTTTAACAGGTCAAGTTACTTTCGATCAAGTATCTTTTTCTTATACGCCTGAACAAGAATTAATTCGCGACTTTACAGTGGACGTAAAGCCCGGTGAAATGGTAGCTATTGTAGGACCGACTGGTGCTGGTAAGACAACGATGATTAACTTACTAATGCGCTTTTATGATGTGGATGAAGGAGCTATCCGGGTGGATGGGATGGATGTCCGCGATTTATCTCGTCAAGAGTACCGTCAAAATTTTGGTATGGTATTACAAGATACATGGTTATTTGAAGGTACTGTCAAAGAAAACTTACGCTTTGGTAATTTAGAAGCAACGGATGAAGAGATTGTCGAAGCGGCAAAAGCTGCCAATGTTGATCATTTTATTCGTACCCTTCCTGGAGGATACAATATGATGATGAACCAAGAATCATCAAATATCTCTCAAGGTCAAAAACAACTCTTTACGATCGCAAGAGCTTTGTTGTCGGATCCTAAAATTTTAATTTTAGATGAAGCGACAAGTTCTGTTGATACGCGTTTAGAGCTTTTAATTCAAAAAGCGATGAATCGCTTAATGGAAGGACGAACTAGTTTTGTCATTGCCCACCGCTTATCAACGATTCAAGAAGCAGATAAAATTATTGTGATGAAAGATGGCCAAATTATTGAAATTGGTGACCATGAAAGCTTATTAGAAAAAGAAGGTTTCTACGCGAATCTATATCACAGTCAATTTGAAGAGTAAATTTTAATCCCCTGGTGAACTTTTTTAGTTCATCAGGGGATTTTTTATTTCTCTCGTTGGCAAGCGAGGGGATCTTCACCAAAATTCAATTGATGAATCAACTTTGAAAAGTTTGCATAATCAACAAAAGAAGGTAACTCTTCTGTAGCACACATCACTTTGCCGTCAATGGGAGGAATATAAAAATTGCTGACTACAATATCAATATCCATTTTTTCAATTTTATCGATATCGATAATGGCGTCTGTATATACGGTTGTTTGGATGCGATGGGAAAAGTTTAAAGCGATATAATCTTTAATCATTTTGGCGTGTTGTAGACTATTTCTAGAAATAATTAAAACCTTAATACTTCTTAATTTTTCACCTAAGCGCAACATTAACCCTTTCCACGTTACAAATAAAACCATCGTTAAATCATCGATGATATGAGAGTTATTTTCCGATTTATAAGGCATCATCTCTACGTAAGTCGCTAGACCTTCTTGAATCGTTTGATAAAACTTTGGGTACATGGTTTTCACACTTTGGTTGAAACAAAAAGAAGGCTCATAAGCAATTCCTTTATTACCGATTTCTAGAAAAGAGTGATAGCTTGCAACATGAAGTGCATCGATAATTTCTGTACGATTAGGAATTTCAAGATCAAAATTACTTTCAATCTTTTCAAAGAAATGAAACAAGTAAGTTTGAGGCCCAATCATATCTGGAAGTTGTTCAAAAATATTAAGGATATCCTTTTGAGATAAGAAATAACACGTATTGGCGATCGGACCTAAAAATTGAGTCACAAAAGAGATACTGTAAGGTACGCCTAAGTCTTTTTCAATAATATTTTTGAGTTTCTTTTTTCGCTCAGCACTCATCGTTTCAACGAACCGTTTAGCACCCTCGTCGTTCATTTGAGCAAAGAAACCTTGTTTAAAGCGCATTAAATTGATCAGTAAACTGAGCTTTAACGTTCGATAACTTCCTACATTGATCTGTGTTTCAAAGTGGTCTAAATACACTTGCGCAATTTGATCAAAAGGTGCTTCAGCAATGAAGTCAGGCCAAAAGAGAGGAGGATACAGTTCGATAAATAATCTTAAAAATAAATTACGAACGTTTTTCTCGTCTCCTAAAACTTGGTAAGGGTTAGTTTCAATTTGGACATCATACTCTTTGAGTATGGCGTTGATTTCTTTTACGCGTCGATATAGTGTGGATGGACTAATATGAAGCTCTTCTGCTAATTCTAAGTCGTTTAAATTAGGATTTCTAAAAATAATCATTCCTAATTCAACCACTTCTAAATCACGAAGAAAAAGGCGATGAATATCTTGCAAGTTATAATTAATTGGAAGTTGCATGTCGATCGTCTCTTTATGAAGAGTAATCGTCATTCCTTTAAAGCGCGCTTGGATGTCTTTTAATGTCTCTTTAAAAACCGTCTCTGAAATAGAAAACTCTTCAAAAACTTCCGCACAAGGAATTGGATGATGTTTCCCCACTAAATAAGTAATCATATCTAATTGTCTTAATTCAGTTGTGGATAATAATGATTCTAAAAATTTCATTTTACAATTCCTTTCATTTGTAATAAGACTGTTCTTTTAATTTGAAATAACGAACAAATGGAAGATAAAAAAGTATGGCGTTAAATAAGATTGATTATTGAAAGAACCTAAGTCATCGGTTGTATGAAACTATATATTACTTACGTTTTTTATACAAGCGAGATCGTTGAACGTATGAGTAAAGGCGAATTATGAGTTGATCAACTGGTCACTTTAAAGGGTTCATCCAAAGCTTATTTTAGAGAACTCCTTTTTAAAGTGAGAGATGAATAAATCTTATTCAAATAGACCGCTATTCAAAAAGGAGTCATCGGTCGATTGAAATTGAAAAGAAATTTTCTTGTAGACACTTTATACTATCTAGTGTAATGGTTATTAGATGTTTTGGAGATAGTTTAGTAGAAAATCGAAAAACATTCTAATAAAAATCCCAATCACTTGAGGTGGTTGGGATTTTTTGTTTTCATATCAACGGTTATTGACGAAATAAAAAGACTACCGATCAAAAAGATAGTAGTCGTTAGAGTTAATGGTGAACGATGCGAAGACGTGGTTGATGTTTACGCTTCGTTGAGTAGCGATTTTGTTCGATAATCAATCGAAGTTGACGTAAAATATTTTCTTTAGTTAGATCTTGGGTTAAGATCACGCCGTGACCACTGAGGCTGTGCTCAAAAATAACTAGGGAGGGGGTGTGCTCAATGCCCATTTCCATCGCAATTTTTTGATCTCGTAAATAAATGCGTTTAACTAAGTCGGATTGGTAATCACTCATAAAGACATCGAGCTCTAAACCAACTTTTTTTGCGACTTCATAAGGAACTTGATGATTAAATAGTCGATAATCTCCCTTAGTCATTTCTTGCATCGCTAGCATGTATTGATGTCCCGAACGTTTTCCTTGAAAACAGGCAGCTTTATAAGAAAGGGCTGCTTGATAAATTTTTTGAAAAATATCATTGCGACAATCTAATGATGAACAGGGAATGTTTTGTGACTGAATAAAGTCTGTGACTGTTTTTTGATTATGATAACAAATAATATGCAAATCAACAGGATTACACATCGTTTGACTCAATCGCATAACTTCCGTTTCAAAACGATAACAATCCGGTTGAAGTGGATTAACAAATAAATAAAATTCAAAGATAGACGGTTTACCATTAGCGTGGTACCGAATGCGATAATTCCTTTCGGTTACCATGAGCAATATTCCCCCTTTTTAGGTACGAATGTAACGAGAGCTATCTGTAGATTAGATCACTTAAATAGAGCGTTTTGTCGCTTGAGCAACACGAGCGATTTTTTTAGGAGCGGGTTCGTTAGGGATATTAAACTGTTCTAACAGTTGATTAAAGAAGATCAGGCCTTCTTTTAAGTTTGTCATCTCTAACTCCATTTCATAGTCGGTTATATTTGCATACTGACTTTTGTCCAGAGCAATATCCCCATAAGGTGTTGCGATCCAATAACGATAGGTTTCAATTTGATACGTTTTATGTAAAGTTGAAAGATCAATATGATGATCCTTGAAAAAACTCTGCAGTGCTTCTAAATGAATCCATTGTGGTTCAATCGTTGAAGGAGCAGGTTGAATCGGTTGATTGTTAGATTGATTAATTTCTAGTGCATCATATTGATTAAGAGATTGTTTCAAAGTCCATTCGCTTGTAGTCTTAAAGTTTCTTAGACGAAAGGCACTTCGTAAATCTTTTAATGTGCTATTTACTGTATCATAATAGGTGTTTTCTTGGTATAAAAAAGACTCGTCCTCGACATTGAAATATTGCTTTAGCTGAGTAAATTGTTGAAGTGTCAGTAAAACTTTAGCTTCAGTTTCAATCAAATGGGCTCCCTCCTTTAGTAAAATGACTGAATATAAGCGCTGTCACTTTAATTATATGAAGAGGAAAGAACGAATTCAAATAAAGACACTTAATGTGCTAAAATAAGAATGATGAACATTCACTTGAGGAGGAGAAAAGATGTCTAAACGTGTTTTGATTTATGCGAACGACAGACCCCATTCACAAACAATAAAAAAAGAGCTAAAGGAAAAGTTATGCTTTGCTGAATTTGATTTAATTGAAGACGAAGCCAACAATCCCTTTATTACCCCTCCTGACTATATTATAACCATTGGTGGAGATGGAACGTTGTTAGGTGCCTTCCATACATTTGAAAAATGGATTCATTATTCTCACTTCGTAGGAATCCATACAGGACATTTAGGCTTTTATACGGATTGGCGTCCCGATGAGCTCGATGAATTGATCGACTATCTTCATAACGATACGGGCGCTTTTGTTAGTTATCCGTTATTGCAAATTGAAATTAAAAATAACGACGAAACGGTTAAATGCGTCAAGGCGCTGAATGAACTTTCTTTACGCACGCTAGGAGGTACGATGGCTTGCGATATCTATATTCAGCATGAGTTTTTTGAAACCTTTAGAGGAGATGGCGTTTGTATTTCAACGCCAACGGGTTCTACTGGATTAAATAAATCTATCGGGGGAGCCGTCATTCACCCACGAGTCGATGCGATGCAATTAACAGAGATGGCTTCTATTAATAATCGTATTTATCGTACATTAAGTTCCCCAATGGTGATCGCTAAAGATGAAGTGGTCGAATTGGATCCGCGTTCTTTTGGTAAAGAAATTATTATTTTAGTTGATAACATACGGATTGATCCGGGCGCTTTTGATCGCATTAGCGTGCGCATTGCCAACGAGCGAATTCGTTTTGGAAAGTATCGCCATACTCATTTTTGGGACCGGGTGGAAAATTCTTTCTTAGGTAATAAAAAAGAACAAGAAGAGACGAATTAAGAGGCTTTTGAAATGAAATTTACATGGATATATGAAGAAGAGACGCCGGTCTTACTAAGAACTTACTTAAAGCATTTAACCTTACCCAATAGTTTTATTAAATGGATTAAGCGTGAGGGACGCTTTATGATTAATGACGAACCAGTAACAGTAAGGTACCAAATTCAAAAAGGTGATCAGTTAGATATTTTATGTCCTTTAGAACGAGGTCATGACACTGTGATACCTACTTTCGAACCCATTGATGTCGTTTATGAAGATGATCATCTTTTAATCGTCAACAAACCGGCAGGGATCATTTCTATTCCTTCAATTAAGGATCCTAAGTCATCGATGGCTAACCGAATTAAAGGGTATTATGTTCAACAAGATTATGATAATCAGGTGATTCATATTGTTACTCGGCTAGACCGTCAAACGAGTGGACTGATGTTAATCGCAAAACACCGCTTAGCTCACGCTTGGTTAGATCGACAAATTCTTCAAGGCACATTAGACCGAGTTTATACAGGAATTTCTTCAAGAGGAGTCTGGCCTAAAGTAGGAATGATCGATGCGCCTGTAGGTCGCGACGAAGTGTCAATTATTACTCGCCGAGTCACACCCACAGGTAAACCGGCACAGACAAGTTATCGCCTTTTACAAGAGTTGAAAGACAGTGCTTTATTGGAATTTAAATTGCATACAGGGCGAACTCACCAAATTAGAGTCCATACCCAACATATGGGAGGCCCACTTGTAGGAGATGATTTATATGGCGGTCCGGTTTTATACCCTTTAACAAGACAAGGGCTTCACTGTAGTCTTATTCGGCTTATTCATCCCTTTACACAAGAGACATTAGAAGTAACTATCCCTCTTGCTGAGGATATGGTGCAATGGATTCAACTACATCAAATTAGAAACGGAGTATAAAATGACTTTAAAAAACTTATCTCTAGAAAAACGGATTGAACATTTTTCAAAGCTTTTAGCAGAACATCGGATGGGACGGTTTAGAACAGACTTTTTAGCGCAACACGCTTTTGATCAAGTCCAAGTTTTTAAAGAGTTCAGTACTCACGAACGAAAGCACGTTTATGATTATATCTCTCCTGAAGAGATGGCGGGTCTATTTGATTCAGATCCGATGGAAGAGAGTCTTTTGAAAGTATATTTTTCTGAAATGAACGCTCAGTATGCTGCGTCAACGTTATCGTTTATGAAACCAGATAACGCCGTGCATATTTTAAATGAAATCGATGATACTCATCAAGTGAGTGCTTACTTAACGCTAATGCCTTCAAAAGTTGCTCGAGAGTTGAGTACGTTGTTAAACTATACAGATCATACGGCGGGCGCTTTAATGACAACAGATTTTGTTTCGGTTCCTGTTGAAATGACTGTAGGCGAAACCATTCAATACATTAAAAAAGAAGCGATTGAGGCGGAGACAATTTACTATGTGTACGTTGTCAATGAGGCAAACCAAATTCAAGGCGTTATTTCACTACGAGATTTAATTGTTCATTCCGATGAAGATCCGGTCTCTCAGTGGATGCGTCGTCAAGTCATTTCAGTAAACGTAAATGAAGAAGAAGAGGAAGTAGCCCGTACCGTTCAAGACTATAATTTGTTAGCTATTCCTGTTACAGGATACGATAATGAATTATTAGGTATTATTACAATTGATGATATTGTCGATGTATTAGAAGAAGTCGCGACAGCTAATTACTCCGGGCTAGCAGCCGTTGATGTTGATGAAGATCATGCAACACCTCTTCAAGCTTCAAAAGGACGTTTACCTTGGCTGATTACGTTACTGTTTCTAGGAATGGGAACGGCTACACTGATTGGAAAATATGAAACGTTAATTGAAGAAGCCACCGTTCTTTCAGCCTTTATTACGCTTATTACCGGTACGGCGGGAAATGCCGGAACCCAGTCTTTAGCCGTTGCGGTTAGAAAATTAACGAATAAAGATGAAGACGATAAACTGTTTTCTTCCTTTGGGTTTGAATTGATGACCGGCGTGTTGACTGGATTAATTGTCGGAGTGACAATTGCATTGATTGCAGGAGTTTGGAAGCAAAATATCATTCTAGGTTTAATTATTGGAACGGCTATGATGTGCGCTATTATTGTCGCTAACTTAGCCGGTGCGTTAGTGCCCAAATTAATGGACAAAATCGGCTTTGATCCGGCTGTAGCGAGCGGGCCGTTTATTTCGACTTTGAGTGATTTGACATCTGTTTTAATTTACTTTTCTATCGCATCTTTCTTTTTGGATAAGTTGTAATTTAAATCAACTGTTTCATATCAAAATGTAAAATACCCGCATCCATATGTTGGCTGCCTTCAACTACGGTATAACCTAAAGATTCATAAAAAGGAACAGCGGTATGTTGAGCCGATAGAAATAATTGAGTGACTGATTGACTTTGACCAAACTGTTTTATTTCATTCATCAGTTGACGTCCAACACCTTGACGTTGATAGTGAGATAAAACAGCAACCCGTTGAACGGTTAAGATATTTCGATCGATTTTAATCCGGGCTACACAAATCGGTTGTTCTTGATCATAGCCGACGACATGATAATAAAGATCATCTTGTCCATCGAGCTCGAGTTGTGGGTCAATGCCTTGGTCTTTAATAAAGACCGCTTTTCTTATTTCTAAGGCATGTTGATAGATAGGATGGGTCAAATCTTGGGTCCATTTAAATTGCACATAAATCGCCTCTTTCTAAAAAAGTGGCTTTATTATACCATGAGTAAAAGAAAAAGCGTCAAATGTTCAATTAGTCTATGTTTTTTAAGAAATTTTTGATAAAATAAAAGAGTACTGACATTTTATAATGTTATTTAAACATGAAAGAGGTGAATCAATATGAAACAATGGAATGAATTACCGAGTAGTTTATTTGGATATAATAAACAAGCGGTCAATCAGTTAATGAATCAACAAAATCAACAGATTGATGAGTTGACGAAACAAGTCGAAACGATGACTGAGAAGATAACGACCCTTGAAGATTCACTGTCTCATTACCAAGAAATTGAAGAGTCGCTGAAGACAAGTGTCATTGATGCTCGTATTACGGGAGATAAGATTTTAGAAGAATCCCATGACGCAGCTGAGCGTATTCGTGAACAGACGGAAGAACAGATGGAACAGTACAAAGAAGAAGTCACTCACCGTAGTGAAACCCTTGTACAACGAGGAATGGACTTACGAGTCCAATTAGAAACGATGCGCGAATCAATGTTAGCGACCTTAAAAGAGTATGAACAATTTATTAAAGGAACAACCTTTAATGAACTTTTCCCTGAAAAAGAGATGAGCGAGATGACAAAACTTGTCACTGAATTCGACACCGACACAGTCTTACAAAAGCCTCAAGGCGACCTGGCTGGGATGGGGTTATCTCCCGATAGCAGCTTAAGCGATGAGGAAAAACAAGAATTAGCTAAACTCATTCAAGAAGTCATTGCTAATGAAGCACGCTCTACGCAGGAAAATAAGAGCTCACATTTGTCTGTTGTAAACCGTCAACAGTAGTGATTGAACAACCCCTGAAGGGGTTGTTTGTTTTTTAAAAGGATTTATAAGGAGGTTGTCCATGGCTGGATTACAAGAAAAAGTGTCAAAACGTCGCACCTTTGCGATTATTTCCCACCCGGACGCGGGAAAAACAACCATCACTGAACAGTTATTGCTTTTTAGTGGAGCGATTCGTTCGGCGGGAACAGTTAAAGCGAAAGGTAAAGGAAAAGACTTTGCCACGTCGGACTGGATGGAAATTGAAAAACAAAGAGGTATTTCTATCACTAGTTCGGTGATGCAAGTCGATTACGATGGATTACAAATCAATATTTTAGATACTCCCGGACACGAGGACTTCTCAGAAGATACTTATCGTACTTTAATGGCTGTGGATGCAGCCGTTATGGTCGTTGGTACAGGTAAAGGAATTGAGCCTCAGACGAAGAAATTATTTGAAGTCGTTAGTCGTCGTGGCATTCCAATTTTTACTTTTATGAACAAATTAGACCGGGATGGAAGATCTCCTTTAGAGTTAGTGGATGAATTGGAAGAGGTTTTAGGCATTGATGCGTATCCAATGAACTGGCCTTTAGGAATGGGGAGCGGACTTTTAGGGCTATATGATTTATACAACAAACGACTTGAACTAAGAGGAGCTGACCGAGAGCATGATGAGTTTATTCCCTTAGATGAAGAAGGCGAAGCCGTTGGCGATTATGAGTTTAAATCTTCGAGTCTTTATCAGCAAGGTATTGAAGATGCGATGTTACTCCATGAAGCAGGAAATGAATTTGACTTAGATAAAATTAAAAAAGGTCGCTTAACTCCAGTATTTTTCGGATCGGCTTTAACAGGTTTCGGCGTTAAAACCTTTTTAGACGCCTTTGTTGACCTAGCTTCTGCGCCGGATAGTCATGAACTAATGAATGGCGAAATACTCGAACCAACGGATGAGCGCTTTAGTGGGTTTGTTTTTAAAATTCAAGCCAATATGAACCCAAAACACCGCGACCGTATTGCCTTTGTTAGAATTTGTTCTGGCCAATTCGATAAAGGAATGGAAGTAACTTTAGACCGAACAGGTAAAACAATGCGCTTAGCCCATACGACGCAATTTATGGCTGATTCTAGAGAAGAAGTTCAATCAGCTGTAGCAGGAGATATTATCGGGTTATTTGATACAGGAAACTTTCAAATAGGAGATTCAATTTATACAGGTAATCGCGAGATTGAATTTAAACCGTTACCTCAATTTACTCCGGAATTATTTATGAAAGTCTCTCCTAAAAACGTTATGAAACAAAAATCATTCCATAAAGGAATGGAACAATTGGTTCAAGAAGGAGCCATCCAACTTTACAAAACCTATCATTCTCAAGAGTATATTTTAGGGGCGGTAGGCCAATTACAGTTTGAAATATTCCAACACCGTTTATTAAATGAATACAATGCTGAAGTAGAAATGACACCGATGGGTCATCGTATTGCACGTTGGATTGACGAAGAGGACTTGGATACATCCATGTCTTCTAGCCGAAATTTATTAGCAACGGATCGCTATGGACAACCGGTTATCTTATTTGAGAATACTTTTGCTGAAAATTGGTTTAAAGACAAGTACCCCGACGTTACTCTTCATCAATTGATGTGATGCGGTTTTTGAGAGATTTATTAGAATATTTAAGAGTAATATAGGTTTTATCTTTTCTTTTTAGAGATAATTCGTTATAATTAAGGTGACGCTTACATAAAATGTAAGATAATAATATTATACCAATGGACAAGGAACCTTTGTCTATTGAAAGGAGAATGGATTCAATGGAGAAGAAAGATTTTAACATTATTGCAGATACAGGTATTCACGCTCGTCCTGCAACATTATTAGTACAAACAGCAAGCAAATTTGCTTCAGATATTAACTTAGAATATAAAGGTAAATCAGTTAACCTAAAATCAATCATGGGCGTTATGTCTCTAGGCGTTGGTCAAGGAGCAGACGTAACAATTACAGCTGAAGGTGACGATGCTAAAGAAGCTATCGACGCAATCACTGAAACAATGAAGAATGAAGGTTTGGCTGACTAGTATGACAAACTATTCAGGAATTGCGGCGAGTGATGGAATTGCCATTGCTCCCGCTTATTTATTAACCGAACCAGATTTAAGTTTCGAAAGTGTCACTATTTCTGATGCTCAAGCTGAAATTGATCGCCTTGACCAAGCGTTAGTTCAAGCAAAACAAGAAATTAGTAATATTCGTCAAACAGCAGCGGAATCTTTAGGTGAAGAAGAAGCTCAAGTATTTGATGCTCACTTACTTGTATTAGAAGACCCTGAATTAACAGACCAAGTAAAAGCTAAGATTGAAGAAGAGAAGATGAACGCAGAGCGTGCCTTAAAAGACGTTTCTGATATGTTCATTATGATGTTTGAGTCGATGGAAGATAACCCTTATATGCAAGAACGTGCAGCAGATATTCGCGACGTTTCAGAACGTGTTCTTGCCGCGCTATTAGGGGTGAAGCTACCAAGCCCAACAGCTATTAATAAAGAAGTGGTTGTTTTAGCTCACGACTTAACACCAAGTGACACGGCTCAACTAAACAAGCGCTACGTAAAAGCCTTTGTGACAAATATTGGTGGTAGAACGTCTCACTCTGCTATTATGGCACGTTCTTTAGAGATTCCAGCAATTGTTGGTACAGAAAATATCACTCAAGTTGTTAAAGACGGTGATATTTTAATCGTTGATGCGATGGAAGGAATCGTTATTCCTAACCCAACGCCAGAACAAATTGCTGAATACGAACAAAAAATTAAAGAATATGAAGCCTTAAAAGCAGAATGGGCTCAATTAGTGGATGCAGCAACTGAGACTAAAGATGGTCACCACGTAGAAATTGGTGCCAACATTGGTACACCAAAAGACGTTGAAGGTGCTTTATCTCACGGTGCAGAAGCGATTGGATTATACCGTACTGAGTTCTTATATATGGATTCAGCGGATTTCCCAACAGAAGATGAACAATATGACGCTTATAAGACAGTGTTAGAATCTATGGGAGATCGTCCGGTGGTTGTCCGTACGATGGATATCGGTGGGGATAAGGAATTACCATATTTAGAACTTCCAGAAGAAATGAACCCATTCTTAGGTTACCGCGCAATCCGTATCTCTCTTGATCAAAAAGATATGTTCCGTACACAGTTACGTGCTTTACTACGTGCGTCTGTTCACGGTAACTTAAAGATCATGTTCCCAATGATCGCAACGTTAGAAGAATTTAGAGAAGCTAAAGGATTCTTTGAAGAAGTTAAAGCAGAACTTCAAGGCGAAGGTCAAGAAGTATCTGACTCAATTGAAGTAGGAATTATGATCGAAATTCCAGCGGCTGCTGTTTTAGCTCATCAGTTTGCTAAAGAAGTTGACTTCTTCAGTATTGGAACAAACGACTTAATCCAATACACAATGGCTGCAGACCGTATGAACGAACGCGTATCATACTTATACCAACCATATAACCCATCTATTTTAACATTAATCAAGCATGTTATTGATTCTTCTCATAAAGAAGGTAAATGGACAGGTATGTGTGGGGAAATGGCTGGAGATCAAACAGCTGTTCCGTTATTACTTGGTATGGGCTTAGACGAGTTCTCAATGAGCGCAACAAGTGTTCTAAAAACTCGTAGCTTAATTAAGAAATTAACACTAGCAGATATGCAAGCTCTAGCAGACAAAGCGATTAACGAGTGTACAACTTCTCAAGAAGTTGAAGCACTAGTTCAAGAAGCGGTTGAAAAAGCTAACCAAGCTAACGCATAATAATACAACAAAGGAATACTCTTAGATCGTTTGAATCTAAGAGTATTTTTGTCATTTGAATTAAAATACAGTAGGAGGGGCTTTTTTTGGAGACGTCAGTTTTAATTTCGTTAGTTAAACGGTTAATGATGATGAAAAAAAGCAATCAAGAAGAAGTGCGTCATTTTGAAATGGATGGAGTAGAGCGCGCGCAAGTTACTTATAATCCTCAAACAGAGCTGTATACGTTGTCCGATCATTTAACTGGACGTCAATATTTATTCGATAATGTTGATCTAGTAGCGATCGACTTATATGAACTACTAGGGTGAAACTGAGCTTTTGTTTAAGATATGGTATAATAGAAGGAACGAATTCACAAGAAATGGACGGTAAATGCATTGAAAACACTCTTTACTCCGACGTGGATAATAAATTCCATTTATCATATTAAACCCCAAGATTTATTAGACCGCGGTTTTCGCGCGGCAATCATCGACTTAGATAATACACTGCTTGCTTGGGATCATTTAGATCACACACCGCAGATGAAAGAATGGATTGAATCGTTATTAAAAGAAGGCATCAAAGTTCACCTTTTGTCTAATAATACGGATGAGCGCGTAAAGCGAGTCGCTGATCCTTTGAAATTGACTTACACTCCCAATGCACTAAAACCTATGCGACGTAATTTTAGAATTGCCATGGAGCAATTAAATGAACCTGCGGAGCGAATTGTTGTAATAGGCGATCAAATTATGACGGATGTCTTAGGGGCAGGAAGAGTAGGCATGAAAAGTATTTTAGTTAAACCGATTGCTCATAATGATATCATTTATTCTTGGCTCAATCGCCGATTAGAAAGCGTCGTTTTACGATCATTAAATATTGACAAACAATCAGATTGGGGAGATACACTTGACGACTAGACAAATTGATTACCAATGTATAGGGTGCGGAGCGACTATCCAAACGACAAATCCTAATGAACCCGGCTATTTACCTAATAGCGCACTACAAAAAGGGTTAGAAAAGGGCGAGTTTTATTGCCAGCGTTGTTTTAAATTAAGACATTACAATGAAATTCAAGATCTAGATATTTCAGATGATGTCTTTTTAACGAAATTAAGTCAAATCTCAAATGATCGCGGTCTAATTATTAATGTCGTCGACTTATTTGACGTGGAAGGTAGTATGATTCAAGGATTAAATCGCCTCATTGGCGAACAACCTTTCGTAGTCTATGCTAATAAATTCGATCTTTTACCAAAAGTAACTAAGAAAAATCGCGTGCGTCATTGGATAGAGCATACTTTTTATCAAAATGGCTTACGTCCATCAGACGTTTTATTAGGATCAGCAACGAAGAAAACACCCGCTAAAGAGTTGATTGATTTAATCGAAGCACACATTCAAACTAAAAATATCTATATTGTCGGTGTGACGAATGTAGGGAAATCAACTTTAATTAATCAGCTGATTCATTATTACGGTGGCGAAAGAGAAATTATTACCACTTCAAACGTACCAGGAACAACATTAGATTTAATTCATATTCCTTTAAATGAAAAATATGGAATTATTGACACACCTGGTATTATCCACCGTCATCAAATAGCTCATTATTTAACGCGTGAAGAAATGAAACAAGTACTCCCGACAAAACCTCTTAAGCCTAAGACATTCCAATTAAATCAAGGTCAAACGATTTTTATTAACGGATTGGCTCGAGTCGATTTTGTTAAAGGAGACCCAAGTTCCTTTACATTCTATGTCTCAAACGGGGCATACTTACACCGAACAAAATTAGAAAAAGCCGATGAGTTTTATCAAAACCACCTAGGAGAACTTTTGTCTCCGCCAAATCTGGAACATAAAGACTCATTCCCACCTTTAATTAGCCAATCGATTACACTTCATCCAAATCAAGACATTGCGATTTCAGGATTAGGTTGGTTTACAGTTAACAAAAAGGTTCAAATTACTTTATGGACGCCTAAAGGAGTCTCCTTTGCGATTCGTGAGTCAATTATTTAAATTTAGAAAGGATGATTAAATGTACGAATTATCAAAACCTCAATTAAAATGGTTAAGAAAAGAATCTCACCAACACAAACCTATTTTTCAAATGGGTAAAAATGGACTAACGGAAGCTTTTTATGAACAAGTCGATGAAGCATTAGAAAAGCGCGAGTTGGTTAAGATTTCTCTACTTCAAAACACCAGTGAAGAATTAGAAGAAACAGCAAACCGCTTAAGCCAAGCGCTTGAAGCAAACATTGTTCAAACGATTGGTAGTACAATTGTATTATACCGTCGTTCTCATAATAAAAAGAACCGCAAAATTAGTGAAGAAGTCCGTCGCGCACGTTAATTTAGAAAAGAGGTTGCGATGAAAGCATCTACTAAAACCCAAAAGGTTGCTTCGATTTATGAACAATGGGAAGAAACGTTTACCCAAACAGCTCTGGAACCTAAACAAGCAGGACGGCAACGAATCGGTATTTTAGGTGGAACCTTTAATCCGCCTCATTTAGGTCATCTAATTATGGCCGAACAAGCGGGCTATCAACTTGAGTTGGATGAAGTATGGTTTATGCCAACTGCTGCTCCGCCCCATGCTCAAGGTAAGACCACAATTGATAGTAAGCATCGGGTGGCAATGACACGTCTAGCAATTCAAGACAATGAGCGCTTTAAAATTCAAACTTATGAAGTAGATCGGGGCGGGAAAAATTATACCGTTAAAACAATGCGTCATTTTGTGTCACTGTATCCTGATGTCGATTTTTATTTTATTATTGGCGGCGACAGTGCCAATGATTTACCTACTTGGTATAAAGCGGATGAAATAGCTCAACTCGTTCATTTAGTCGGTGTTAATCGTCCTGGATCAAAGCCGTATACTCATCACTATCCGATTTTGTGGATTGATTCGCCTTTAATTGACATTAGTTCTAGCCAAATTCGCTGGATGGTCTTTTTAGAACAAAGCATACGCTACCAAGTCCCACGAGCTGTAGAAGAGTATATTAAAGAACATCAACTTTATTGAAATGAAGTGAATGATAGAATGAACTACGCAAAAACTTTAATTAATGTATCACGTCAACAATTATTAAGTGATTTAAAAACAAAAGTATCGCCTAAGCGTTTCGAACATATTTTAGGCGTTGAAGAGACGGCATTAAAATTAGCTGAAAAATATCAAATTGATAGTCAAAAAGCCAGCATCGCTGCATTACTTCACGACTACGCTAAGGAAATGGATCGCGAGGTGATGTTGCAGTTGGCCTTAAAATTTTGGAATCATCCATTATTTGAAACGGCTGATACTACCATTTTACATGGTTTTGCTGCAGCGACGATAGCCAAAGAACAGTTTGGCATTGAAGATGAAGATGTTTTAGAAGCGGTCGCTTATCATACAGCGGGAGCTAAACAGATGAATCCTGTCGCTAAAGTATTATATGTAGCAGATTACATTGAACCCAGTCGTTCATTCCCTGGTGTTGATAAAGCACGTAGTATTGCCTTCGAAGACTTAGACGAAGCAGTCTTATACAAAATGAAACAAACATTAACCTATTTAATTTCAAAAGAATATACAATTTTTCCTGATACAATTGAAGTATATAATGAATGGATTAAATAACGAAAGGAGATTCTATGAATCAATTAACTCCCTTAAAAACACTAGAAGTTGCTGTTAAGGCAATTGAAGATCGAAAAGGACAACAAACTCTTGCCCTTGATGTAAGAAATATGACTCCGTTAACGGATTATTTTGTTATTACTCAAGCGACAAACGAACGTCAATTAGACGCTATTGTCGATAACGTTGTAAAAGAAGCTGAAAAAGAAGGTATTGAAGTTAAACATGTAGAAGGAAAACAAAGTGGCAGCTGGATTTTAGTCGATTTAGTTGACGTTGTGGTTCATATTTTCCACTACAGCCAACGAGGCCATTATAATTTAGAACGCTTGTGGCAAGATGCTCCATTGGTAGATATTTCTGAGTGGGTCGTTGAAGAATGAGTTTTTCAAAAATAGCCCGAGTTTATGATCAATTTAATGATTTATCAGCCTATGAGCATTGGTTAGATTTTACCCTTCACTCCGCGAGTAAAGCGCCCCAAAAGTTACTCGATGTTGCTTGTGGGACCGGGTGGTTTACTCAAATTATTGCGCCATTTGTTGATGGGGTGACCCTCGGGGTTGATATTGATGTCGCAATGCTTGAAATGGCTCGAGAAGAAAGTCATTATGAAGGAGCGCCGCTTTTTGAACAAGGAGATATGCTCGATTTATCTTCCTTTGATACAGATTATGATATCGTAACGTGTTACGCGGATTCTCTTTGTTTTTTAAAGGATGAAAACGAAGTAGCGCAAGCAATTGAACAAATGTATCAGCGTTTAAATGATCAAGGCGTTCTTTTATTTGATGTGTGGACCCCTTATCAATTAAATGAAGGATTCGAAAATTTTAGTTACGCAGATACAAATGAAGAAGCGGCTATTTTATGGGACAGTTATCCTTTAGGAAATAATGAAGTAGAACATTATTTAACGACGTTTGAAGCCCAAGAAGATGGCCGTTATATACGTCAAGATAGTGTTTTAGTAGAGCGAACCTATCCTCTATCTATTTTTGAAGACGCGCTTAAAAATGCAGGATTTAGCTCTTTTGAAGTTAGTGTAGAGTACGGCGAAGAGATATATGACCCCAAACATCATACTAGAGCCACCCGTTGGTTTTTTAGATGCTATAAGTAGGTGAGCGGATGAAAGCGATTGGCATTATTGCTGAATATAATCCGTTTCACCACGGCCACGCCTATCAAATAGAGCAAGTGAAACAACGCTATCAGCCCGATGTGCTGATTGTCGTGATGAGTGGAAACGTGGTGCAACGAGGCGAGTTTGCGATGATAGATAAATGGCAACGTGCTCAGTTAGCTTTAGAACATGGCGCCGACTTAGTCGTTGAACTTCCTTTATTAGCAAGTCTTCAATCAGCCGATTATTTCGCAAAAGAAAGCGTTCGTTTGTTATCGCGACTTAAATGTCAACAAGTGGTATTCGGTACAGAAACGGCTAGAACAGAAGAGTTGTATCAATTCCACCATTGGGTCACTGATCATCGCCAGGCGATTGATCAAGAAATAAAAAAGCATTTAAATAAAGGTCACAGCTATGCGTATTCATACCAACAAGCGTTGGATGGGCTGCAAGCACCTTTAACGTTTGATGCGTCGTCTAGTAATCATATATTAAGTTTGCAGTATATTCGTTGGAATGATCATTTTGGTGAAAAGATGAAGTTATTGGCTCTTCCAAGAATATATACACGAAAAGACTATCCTATTTTAAGTGGAAGTCAAATACGAAAAAAGTGGTTTAAAGGCACGTTAACTAAAGAACAAGTCCCTTTAAAAACTTGGCAAACATTAAATGAAACGTCCGCTGTGTCTTGGGAAGATTACTGGCCTTTATTGCAATATCGTTTAATGAGTGATTCCTATCACTCTTTAGAACAAATAGTCGGTATGAAAGAGGGAATTGAGCGACGTTTTAAAGAATACGCTTTTTTAGAAACGTTTGAACAATTTATTGAGCAAATGACGTCTAAGAGATGGTCAGCTTCCTCTCTTCAGCGTCTTTGTATGGCGGTGCTACTTAATATTGATAGCCAAACATGGCAACAAGAAAAAAAGCAACAAAGCCAACGTTCAGTGACTCGGATTTTAGGTTTTAACCAACGAGGACGCCTTTACTTAAACGGACTCAAAAAAGAACCTTGTCTTCAGTTGTTTACTAATTTAACTAAAGAATTAGAGCCAAGGTATCAACTATCATTGCAAGCAGATCGAATTTATCAATTGAATTCTAACACGAAAATAGATGAACAAATTATCGCTCGGTATGGAATTTACAAGAAATAAGATCTTGTCACAGTTAAATGTGCAGATAACGTTGACTTCATATCAATAATATCTTATAATTTAACATGTCGTTTTAGAGGTGATTAATATGCGATGGACGATTGAAGAAATTAGAAATCACGGCGATTTATTGTATTTTGATCAACAATTACAAATCAAAAAACAAGTAATGGATCGTGATTCATCTATTATTGATGTATCTCCTGTTCATGTAAAAGGATACGTTCTTTCAGTCGGGTATGATATTGTACTTCATGCTGAAGTGGAAGCAGAAGTAGTTGTTCCATCAACTCGAACGTTAGATCCTGTAACGTTACAGTTACACTATCCTATTAAAGAACGTTACGTCACTCATGATCCGATGGAACCTTTATCAGATTACGAAGAAACGCTTATTTTACTTGAGCATGATTATATCGACCTCGAACCGGCTGTAATTGATTCTATTTTGTTAAATATTCCAATTAAAGTAATTGGAACAACAAAGACGGAACAAACTTTGCCTAAAGGTGAAGATTGGCAAGTCTTAACAGAAGAAGAGTTTATTCAGCAACGAGAAGAGGAAAGAAAAAATACCATTGACCCTCGTTTAGCTGGCTTACAAGCCTTATTAAAGGATAAAGAAGAGGAATAACCTTTTCGATTTTGATTACATTTAGGAGGTGTAACCAAATGGCAGTTCCAAAAAGAAGAACATCTAAAGCTAAGAAAAGAATGCGTCGTACGCACTTTAAATTAGAAGTCCCAGGAATGAACACATGTCCACAGTGTGGGGAATTAAAATTAAGCCACCGTGTATGTCCAAGTTGTGGATATTACGATGGTAAACAAGTTGCAGAAGCAAAATAATAAATCATTGACCAAGATGAGTTCATCTTGGTTTTTTTATTAGAGTCAATTACTTTCATTGACCTTTATTGACCAATTGGGTATAATAAAAGATGAAATAGACAAAAAGGAGGACATTCTATGAATTTAGTTCCTACAGTAATCGAGCAATCAGCTCGTGGCGAAAGAGCCTATGATATTTATTCAAGACTTTTAAAAGATCGTATCATTATGTTGAGTGGTCCCGTTAATGACCACATGGCTAATTCTGTTATCGCTCAATTATTATTTTTAGATGCCCAGGACCCAGAAAAAGATATCTACTTATACATTAACTCTCCTGGAGGAAGTGTAACTTCTGGATTAGCTATTTACGACACGATGAACTTTATCAATGCAGACGTTCAAACGATCGTTATCGGAATGGCAGCATCTATGGCATCGATTTTCCTAGCAGCGGGAACAAAGGGTAAGCGCTACGCCTTACCGAACGCTGAAGTGATGATCCACCAACCTTTAGGCGGAGCTCAAGGACAAGCGACAGAAATTGAAATTGCTGCTCGCCATATTTTAAAAACGCGTGACCGTTTAAATCATATTTTAAGCGAAGCGACAGGTCAGCCCATTGAAGTGATTGAAAAGGACACAGATCGTGATAACTTCATGGACGCTAAAGAGGCAAAAGAATATGGTTTAATTGATCATATTATGGAAAGCGCTAAAAGTTTAAAAAAATAATATTAACCAAACTCTTTAAGAAAGATATTCTTGAAGAGTTTTTATTTTACCTTCAATTTCTGGGGCATTAATGGTCCAACTGAAACCGATTAAACTATTTTAGTCGTTTTCCTTGCGTCTAATAAATATTATTGCTATTATAATAGATGTGGAAAGGGTTTGGTGTTAAGAATTCATCTGAAGTGATGAATTTCTCTGGGACACTAAACGACCATCCCGTAGAGGAGGAACAACATGTATCATGCTTTGTCAATTATCCAAGCTGTTGTTCCAGATATTAGCGCAACTTTCGCTCAACGCATCTTAGTTCTTCAAACATTAAAAGAGTTTGCAAGACCCGTTGGTCGAAGAACACTGGCTAAGGCCGTGGATTTGTCGGAACGTCAGTTGCGAACCATCATTGATATTATGCGTGAGAATCAATTAGTAAACGTTAGCAACTTAGGCATTGAGTTGTCGGATGAAGGTGAACGGTTACTTTTGCAAATTGATTTTCACTGGGACGAAGCAAGAAGATTGACTGATAAAGAAGAGCAGTTGAAGCAAGTCTTAGGCGTCGAACGATGCGATATTGTTCATGGCGATGCCGATTTAGACAAAGCTGTTTATAGCTATTTAAGTCAAAGAATTCAACAGATACTTCAACAACAGCTTCCAATGAATGAAGCAGTGGTTGCAGTTACTGGTGGAACCACTCTTGCGCAAGTCGGACAAGGATTCGATGATACATTATCAAAAGATCGCCAAATTACTTTTGTTCCCGCTCGTGGAGGCGTTGGTGGGTCATACAGAATCCAATCAAATAGTGTGGCTGGATTAATGGCACAACAAACGAATGGTCAGTATATTCCTTTATTCCTTCCAGAAAAGCTAGAAGAATATACGGCAGATTTGTTGCTTAAAGATCCAAATATTCAGTCAATTATTGACCAAAGTAAAAATGCGGATTGTCTGATCCTAAGTGTAGGCGCAGCAGATGTGATGGCGAAACGTCGTTTAATGACAAAAGCGCAATATCAATACTTGAAAGACAACAATGCTGTAGGAGAAGCTTTTGGTATCTTTTATAACCAACAAGGCGAAAAAGTCATGCGGCTTCCCCGTTATGGTATGGTTTTAGATGATTTAGAACATATACCTTTATTATTAACGGTAGTAGCCGGCTCTTCAAAAGCACATGCGGTAGAATCGTATTTTAAATTAGCGCCAAAACATAGTTGGCTCATTTGCGACGAAGGAGTCGCTAATCGAATTCTACAAACCCATTAATGAGTTATTAAAATCCTTAAGGAGGAATATTAATTATGACAGTAAAAGTAGGTATTAACGGATTTGGACGTATCGGTCGTTTAGCTTTACGTCGTATTCAAGACGTTGAAGGTATCGAAATCGTTGCAATTAACGATTTAACTGATGCAAAAATGCTTGCTCACCTATTAAAATATGATACGACTCAAGGTCGTTTCGACGGTGACGTAGAAGTTCATGAAGGTTCATTCAACGTAAACGGTAAAGAAATTGCAGTTTACAGCGAACCAAACCCAGAAAATATTCCATGGGGCGAACACGATGTAGATATCGTTCTTGAAGCAACAGGATTCTTTACTTCTAAAGAAAAAGCTGAAAAACACTTAAAAGGTGGAGCTAAAAAAGTTGTTATCACTGCTCCAGGTGGAAACGATGTTCCAACAGTTGTTTACAACGTAAACCACGACATCTTAACAGGTGACGAAACAGTTATCTCAGGTGCTTCATGTACAACAAACTGTTTAGCACCAATGGCTAAAGTTCTTAACGACGAATTTGGTATCGTTGAAGGTTTAATGTCTACAATTCACGCTTACACAGGTGACCAAATGACATTAGACGGACCACATAGCAAAGGTGATATGCGTCGTGCACGTGCTGCAGCTGAAAATATTGTACCTAACACAACAGGTGCTGCTAAAGCAATCGGTTTAGTTATTCCAGAATTAAACGGTAAATTAGACGGATCTGCACAACGTGTACCAGTTGCAACAGGTTCATTAACAGAGTTATATACTGTTTTAGAAAAACCTGCAACAGTTGAAGAAATCAACGCAGCAATGGAAAAAGCAGCAAACGAATCATACGGTTACAACGTTGACCCAATCGTATCTTCAGATATCGTAGGTATGACTTATGGTTCACTATTTGACTCTACTTTAACAACTGTTTTAGATATCGATGGTAAACAATTAGTTAAAACAGTTTCATGGTATGACAACGAAATGTCATATACTGCACAATTAATCCGTACTTTAGAGTACTTTGCAAAATTAGGCGAAAATAAATAATATAGCGTTTTATTAAACAAAAGCGTCTATCCAATAGCGAGGGGGCATACGCTTCCTCGCTTTTTGTATAAAAAGTAGGAGGTCGAACAAATGGCTAAAAAAACATTAAAAGACATTAACGTTCAAGATAAAACAGTTTTAGTTCGCGTGGACTTTAACGTTCCGATGAAAGACGGCGTTATTACAAACGATAACCGTATTGTAGCAGCATTAGACACCATTAAGTATTTAATTGATCAAGATGCACGTGTCGTTTTATTCTCACACTTAGGTAAGATTAAAACTGAAGAAGATAAAGCTAAAAACTCTTTAGAGCCTGTAGCAAAACGTTTAGGTGAGTTATTAGGTAAAGACGTAGCGTTTTCAAAACAAACGCGTGGCGAAGAATTAGAAGCTGCTGTTAAAGCATTAAATGCTGGTGATGTACTATTAGTTGAAAACACACGTTTTGAAGACTTAGACGGTAAAAAAGAATCTGGAAATGACCCAGAATTAGGTAAATATTGGGCTTCTCTTGGTGACGTATTCGTTAACGATGCGTTCGGTACAGCTCACCGTGCTCACGCTTCAAACGTTGGTATTGCTTCTAACTTAGATTCAGCTGTTGGCTTTTTAATCGAGAAAGAATTGAAATTCTTAGGTGACGCCGTTGATAACCCACAGAGTCCATTCGTTGCGATCTTAGGTGGAGCTAAAGTATCTGATAAGATTAAAGCTATCGAAAACTTATTAACTAAAGCTGACCGTGTGCTTATCGGTGGTGGTATGGCATATACATTCTTTAAAGCTAAAGGATACGAAGTAGGTCAATCATTATTAGAAGAAGACCGCGTTGAATTAGCAAAAGAAATTATGGAAAAAGCAGGCGATAAATTAGTTTTACCTGTAGACATTACCATTGCAGATGACTTTTCAAACGACGCAAACACTAAAATGGTTAAAGCAGATGAAATTCCGTCTGATTGGGAAGGTTTAGACTCAGGTGAGGAAACTTCTAAGTTATACGGAGACATCATTAAAGAAGCTAAAACTGTTGTTTGGAACGGTCCAATGGGTGTATTCGAAATGCCAACCTTTGCTAAAGGAACTGAAGCGATTGCTGAAGCAATTGCACAAAACGACGATGCGATTTCAATCGTTGGTGGTGGAGATTCAGCAGCTGCCGTTGTTGAGTTAGGATACGAAGATAAGTTTTCACATATCTCAACCGGTGGTGGAGCTTCATTAGCTTACTTAGAAGGAAGCCCATTACCAGGAATTGAAGCAATTCAAGACAAATAAGAAGGAGTTTTAGAATGACACGCAAACCAATTATTGCTGGTAACTGGAAAATGAACAAAACAATCGACGAAGCGATTGAATTTGTTAAAGCAGTTAAAGACCAATTACCAAGTAACGATTTAGTAGAAGCTGTTGTAGGTGCCCCTACTTTATTACTACCTGCCGTAAAAGATGAAGCAGCAGGAAGTGTTTTAAAAACATCTGCACAAAACTGCTTCTATGAAGATTCAGGCGCATTCACTGGCGAAACTAGTCCAGTAGCTCTTGAAGCGTTAGGAGTCGACTATGTAATCATTGGTCACTCTGAGCGTCGTGATATCTTTGGTGAAACAGACGAAGATATTAACAAAAAAGCGCATGCGATTTTAAACCACAACATGATTCCAATTATTTGCTGTGGTGAATCATTAGAAGAGCGTGAAGCAGGTAAAACAGCTGAGCTTGTTTCAGGACAAGTAAAAGCTGCTTTAGAAGGTTTAACTGCAGACCAAATCGCTGAAGTGGTTATTGCTTATGAGCCAATTTGGGCGATCGGTACAGGGAAATCTTCTTCAGCTGAAGAAGCAAACGAAACTTGTGGTGTTATCCGCGATGTGATTGCTGACTTAACAAGCGACGAGGTCGCACAAAAAGTTCGCATTCAATACGGTGGATCAGTTAAACCTGAAAACATCAAAGAGTATATGGCGCAAGAACATATTGATGGCGCTCTAGTAGGAGGAGCCAGTTTAGAGCCAGACTCATTCTTAGCATTACTGGAGGCGATTAAATAATGACTAAAGCACCTGTTGCTTTAATTATTCTTGATGGTTTTGCCATTCGAGATGAAGTTAAAGGAAATGCAGTAAAAGCTGCGCATAAGCCTAACTTTGACCGTTACTGGAATACGTATCCTCACGAGCAACTTAAAGCTTGTGGGGAGGACGTAGGATTACCAGCTGGCCAAATGGGTAACTCGGAAGTAGGACACTTAAACATCGGTGCTGGACGAATTGTTTATCAATCTTTAAGCCGTATTAACCGAGCAATTCAAGATGAAAGCTTCTTTGAAATTCCAGAATTAGTGGACGCGGTAAAAGAAGCAAAAGAATCAGGAAATGCTCTTCATTTAATGGGGTTACTATCTGACGGTGGAGTTCACTCTCACTATGATCATCTTTTTGCTTTAATTCGTCTTGCTAAACAACATGGTCTAGAAAAAGTATATGTTCATGCCTTTTTAGACGGACGCGACGTAGGGCCACAAACAGCCTTAGAATATGTTGAAAAAACACAAGAAGTATTCGATCAAGAAGGTGTAGGCGAATTCGCGACTGTTTCTGGACGTTACTATGCGATGGACCGTGATAAGCGCTGGGATCGTGTAGAGAAGGCCTATGACGCGATTGTGAATGGTGAAGGACCTAAATACGCGTCAGCTGCTGAAGGGATTCAAGCATCTTACGACGAAGGTGTTTATGACGAGTTCGTTGTACCATTTGTTATTACAAAAGACGATCAACCTGTTGCGACAATTAACGACGGTGACTCAGTTGTTTTCTTCAACTTTAGACCTGACCGCGCTATTCAGTTATCAACAGCGTTGACTAATAAAGAATTTGACGGATTCCCAGTGGGAACTGAGCGTCCTGTTGGATTAAAATTTGTCATCTTTACTCCATATAGCGAAGATGTGAAAGCAGACATTGCTTTCAAAAAACAGGATTTAAAAAACACCATTGGTGAAGTGTTATCTAACGCTAACAAAACTCAGTTGCGTATTGCGGAAACAGAAAAATACCCTCACGTTACTTTCTTTATGAGCGGTGGACGCCATGAAGAATTTGAAGGTGAATCTCGTATTTTAGTTCCGTCACCAAAAGTTGCAACTTATGATTTAAAACCAGAAATGTCTGCTTACGAAGTAAAAGATGCGCTAGTAGAAGCGATTAATGAAGACTTCCTCGATGCAATTATTTTAAACTTTGCTAACCCAGACATGGTAGGCCATAGTGGTAAAATGGACGCAACCGTTAAAGCGATTGAAGCTGTAGACGAGTGTTTAGGTGAAGTTGTTGATTTAATTCTATCTAAAGGTGGTTATGCGATTATTACAGCAGACCATGGTAACTCAGAGGAAGTGACTACTTTAGATGGTGAACCAATGACAGCTCACACAACAAACCCAGTTCCTGTAATTGTTACTAAGAAAGACATCGAGCTACGTAGTGCAGGCCGCTTAGCCGACCTTGCTCCAACGATGCTTGATTTATTAAATGTTGACAAACCAGAAGAAATGACCGGCGAGTCATTAATTAAATAATTACGTTTTAAAAAACAAAGTGTTATAATATAGATGTAGCATTTTGTTCTTAAAAAAGATTTATCTTAAAGGAGAGACTATACTTATGCCATTCATTACAGACGTTTATGCACGTGAAGTTTTAGATTCTCGCGGTAACCCAACCGTTGAAGTAGAAGTTTATACAGCTTCTGGCGCATTTGGACGCGGAATCGTTCCATCTGGTGCTTCTACAGGTGAATATGAAGCAGTAGAATTACGCGATGGTGAAGATCGTTACTTAGGTAAAGGTGTTCAAAAAGCTGTTGATAACGTAAACAACATTATCGCAGAAACATTAGTTGGTGTAGATGTAACTAACCAACAACTAATCGACCGCATGATGATCGAATTAGATGGTACACCAAACAAAGGTAAATTAGGTGCAAACGCAATCTTAGGTGTATCGATTGCTGTTGCAAAAGCTGCCGCAGATCACTTAGGCATTTCTTTATACCACTACTTAGGTGGATTCAATACAAAAGAATTACCTGTACCAATGATGAACATCGTTAACGGTGGATCACACTCTTCAGCACCAATTGCTTTCCAAGAGTTCATGATCTTACCAGTAGGTGCTCCATCATTTAAAGAAGCATTACGCTGGGGTACTGAAGTGTTCCACGCTTTAGCTAAGATTTTAGCTGACCGCGGTTTAGAAACAACTGTTGGTGACGAAGGTGGATTTGCTCCTAAATTCGAAGGTACTGAAGATGGTGTTGAAACAATCTTAGAAGCGATTAAAGCTGCAGGATTAACACCAGGCGAAGACGTATTATTAGGATTCGACTGTGCTGCTTCAGAATTCTACGAAAATGGTGTATATGACTACACTAAATTCGAAGGTGAAGGTGCAGCAAAACGTACTTCTTCAGAACAAGTAGATTACTTAGAAGAATTAGTTAACAAATACCCAATCATCTCTATCGAAGATGGTTTAGACGAAGATGACTGGGATGGCTGGAAAGAGTTAACTGACCGCTTAGGTGACCGTGTACAATTAGTTGGTGACGACTTATTAGTAACAAACACTGAGAAATTATCTGAAGCGATCGAAAAAGACATTTCAAACTCAATCTTAATTAAAGTTAACCAAATCGGTACTTTAACAGAAACATTTGATGCAATTGAAATGGCTAAAAAAGCTGGTTACACAGCAGTTATCTCACACCGTTCAGGTGAAACAGAAGATACAACAATTTCTGACATCGCAGTAGCAACAAACGCAGGTCAAATTAAGACTGGTTCATTATCACGTACTGACCGTGTTGCTAAATATAACCAATTATTAAGAATCGAAGACCAATTAGGCGATTTAGCTGTTTACAAAGGTCGCGATACTTTCTACAACTTAAAAAAATAATTGAATATTAGTTCAATCGGACTCTTCCTTTCGAGGGAGAGTCTTTTTTATATGGAATCGTATTTTTGTGAATTGGCTTCATAGTAAGTTACAATGAAAGTAACAAACTAAAGGAGGTTATAATGATGAAAAGTATTGTTGTTTCACAATTTGGCCAAGCAGACCAGTTGAAGTATGAAGACAATGAATTACCTCAATTAAAAGATAACCAAGTACAAGTAAAATTAGCCTATGCAGGTATTAACCCAGTAGAAACTTATATAAGAACGGGAGAATACGCTTTTAAGCCTGATTTACCATGGACTCCTGGCTTTGATGGAGCAGGGGTAGTAGAAGGAGTAGGAGCTAATGTAACGCGCTTTAAAGAAGGAGATCATGTCTTTGTCGCTGCGTTAAATCATAATGACAATTCAGGTACTTATAGCGAACAAGTCGTTGTTGATGAGATGTGCGTTGAACCTTTAGGAGAGGTTGCTTTTGATAAAGGAGCTTCTTTAGGATTGAATGCTTTAACTGCCTACCGAGCGACGATGACTAAAGGCCAAGTGTCTAAAGAAGATGTTGTTTTAATTAACGGCGCCAGTGGGGGTGTGGGAATGATCGCCCTGCAATTAGCAAAAATAGAAGGAGCGACGGTTATCGCCACTGCCAGTCACGAAGATGATCAAAAGCGTCTTTTAGCATTAGGGGCTGATCACGTGATGGATCATTTATCTAATTTAACTAAAGACCAAGTAGGTCAATTTAAAGAGGAATTTAAACCGACGCTTATTATTGAAACGTTAGCCAATAAAAATTTAGAGCTTGATTTAGAAGTTGTTAAGCCTCACGGGCGAATCGTTCTTATCGGCTCAAAAGGGACCATTGAAGTGACTCCCCGTTTTATTATGGGTAAAGAACTTCAAGTGTTAGGGATGGGCATTTGGGAAGCGACTAAAGAAGAGCACCGTGATAGTTTAAGTCATTTAGGAAAGTTATTGCGAACAGAAAAAATAGATCCAATCGTTGGTAAAGTGTTCGATTTAAAAGATGCTTCAAAGGCCCATCAAGCCATTGAAGAAGGAAAAACAAAATTTGGCAAAACATTATTGAAAATAGAAAACTAAAAAATAAGCATCTCAACTTTGGGGGTTAGTTGAGATGCTTATTTAAATAATTAGTGATTAGTTAAAGGCTGAAGTTCTCTTTCAATTCTTTTAGCTAGATGTTGCCAAGATTTACTGTCGATAATTTCTTCGACTTCTTTATCCATCGATTCACCTTTTTGAACTTTTTCAAGTTGTGTAATAATGTTTTCACTCAGACGATCAATGTAAGCTGGAATATCTTCTTTAACGGGTTTGTCTAAATCATAAATCCTTGGTAGTTCAGTATATAAAATAGCGCCTGATTGGTTAACCGTTTCTCCTAGCTCTGTGCGCAACCCTTCAATTTCTGAAGTCACAGCCCATAATCCCATGGCCATGGCTTCAATCGCGATGAGTCCTAAAGCTTCGTAATAAGAGGGTAGAACGAACACATCGCACCGTTTTAAATACTTGGCCATTGTTTGCTGATCTTTCGCGTCATAGACCATAAAATCCTCATGATTGTTTGCTAAATGACAAAGTTTTTCTTTTTCCTCAAGAGAAGTTCGTCCAATTAAGTGGTACTCTACATTAGGAAATAGTTGTTTTACTTGAGGAAAGGTAGCCGCTAATTCATAGACACCTTTTGAGTGATCCAGTTTTCCAGCATAACCGACTCGGAATATACCGTCATTGGGTTTAGTATGATGGCAGTTAAATATCTTTTGGTTAAAACCGCCTCCGACTAAGCATAATTTATTTTCATCGTAGGAGAAGATCTGTTTAATTTTAGGTATTTCGCTAGGTGAGACGACAAAAATACGATCCATTTCTTTAATCGATTTGCAACGCTCAAGAAAGTGAGGATGTCTTTCTAATTGACGTAAGTCCGTCCCATGACAAAAAGCGACCACAGGAATATTAGGAAACAACTCCCTTACCATTGACGATAAGAAAAAGAGGTGATGGGTAATGACTAAATCAATGTCTTCTTGTTCTTTTAACATAAGGAGTTGTTCTTTAAAGGCTAAGAGAACGTCATCAATCATGTCAGAGGTCATGTCTGAATAAACAGTGTTATCATAAGGCATTATGTCACTCATGCCAGCAATTGGAAAAGGAAGACGATCGGATTTAAACCGGACAGGGTAATGTTCGCCATTGATTTCGATATTATAAGGTTCTTGAACACCATAGACTAATAGATTCTCATGCCCTAATTCAGCTAGTTCGTCAACTAAATTAGAAAAGTAAACCCCGCTTCCCGTTCGCATAGGAAGTTGGGCTAAGACGTTAAGTATTTTCATAATAATTCCTTCCTGTAGAGTAAAAAATGCCACTAACTATAAAAAGTTAATGGCAAAATCAATAAATTATTTAGTGGCACGGCGTGAATAAGAACCGCCATCTGCAGTACTAATAACAAGTAAGTCTCCGTTATTGATGAAGTCTGGAACACTTACAACAAGGCCGGTTTCCATTGTAGCTGGTTTACCCGTTCCTGTAACAGTGGCTCCTTTAATACCAGGCTCTGTTTCTGCAACCTTTAACTCAACAGTTGGTGGTAGTTCTACTCCAATAACTTCTGAGCCGAAGAATTGAATTTTAACGTTCATATTTTCAAGTAAGAACTTTAATTCTTCTTCGATTTGTTCTTTAGAAACTTCGTATTGTTCGTACGTTTCTAAATCCATAAAGACGGATTGATTGTCCATATCGTATAAATATTGAACATCTTTTGTATCTAAATAAGCACGCTCGAAACGGTCATTTGGTCTAAAGGTTGTTTCATAAATGGTTCCTGTACGAACGTCGCGTAACTTCATACGCATAACTGTATTTCCTTTACCTGGTTTGTGGTGACTTGCTTCAATAACACGGATTAATTTACCGTCTTGTAAGAAAGTCATTCCTGATCTTAAATCGACTGCTTGAATCATGTGTATTCCACCTCAATTATTATTTAAATAAATTCCTAATCTATTATAGCATACCTAAGCTTTAAAGCCTATAAACTTGTGGCAAGTATATTGTAATTATGCTAAAATAGAAAGGGTAGAGATTTGAAGCATTGGAGGTTTAACCTTGTATAATATCTTATTAACGGCCTTAGTTGTCGTATCTATTTTATTAATTCTATTAGTGGTCATGCAACCATCTAAAAGTAACGCAGCAAGTATGCTAACTGGGACAGATTCTGAAAACCCAGCAGTGAAGCAAAAAGCGCGCGGTTTTGAAGCCTTTTTAATTAAAGCAACCACAGTGATGGGAGCTTTATTCTTTGGCTTAGCCATTGCTTTAGCTATTTTAACAGCTAGAGGCTAGATACTATTGAATCTCTGATCGTTACATCAGAGATTTTTTATTTTGCAAGGGATTTCAAATAGTTGCACCTCTTCTAACATAATCAGTACAATGAAGACAAGGAGGAATGCACGATGACCAATTTACCTTTTGAAGGCGCAACCTTTTTACAGCACAATGAACATAAGCAATCCAAAGTAGGTATTGTTTTTTTCCATGCCTATACAGGATCCCCCATTGATTTAAACTTACAAGCACGTATACTGCAACGATTAGGGTATGATGTATTAAGTATTTTATTTGAAGGGCATAAAAGTCCTGACTTTGAAACACTTTTTAAAATTGCTCCAGATCGTTGGTGGCAACAAGCTAAAGATGCGATTTACTGGATGAAAGATCAAGGTTATGAGCAATTATTTGCCTTTGGCTTGTCTTTAGGTGGTATTGTTGCGATGCGAGCTGTGACGGATAACAGTTTACCTGTCGACGCAGGAGGGTCATTTAATTCGCCAGTTGTCAGTCAAACGAATCTAGACTTATCAAGAGCTCTTTATCCTTATTTGAAGCGTGTCATGCTTCAACATTACAATGAAAGTTATTTCAATGATAATGTGGACCGCTTGCTTTCTCTTCACCGAAAGCAAATGCAAGCGTTAGACGAATGGAAAAGAGGTTACGTGCCTCAATTAAGTCAAAGTAAGCGACCTATTTTAGTCGTGCAATCAGGAAATGACGAGTTAATTACTGCAAATGAAGTATACGATACACTCCAAGAGTTGCGACAAGCAGAACTAACCTTTCATTGGTTCCCAAATAACACGCATGTTATTACAGTTGATCGCAACCGCAAACCTTTTGAAAAAGCGCTCGTATCATTTATTCAAGACCATACAAAATCCTTAGAATAAGAAAGGAGGATTTTATGAGATTATCAAAATTAGAACAAAATATATTACGAACATTAGATCAAACAAAAAAACCTTTAAAAACAAAAGACTTAGCCTCTGTTTTAAAAATGAAGGGGAACCGCAGTTATAAAAAGCTAATTAAAGCGGTGGCCTTTTTAGAACGGGTGGGTGAAATTGAGTGTTTAGATAACGGCACATTACGTAAACTTCAATCCAATCAAGAAGTTGAAGGAATTTACCGGGCCAACGCTAAAGGATTCGGTTTCATTAATTATGATGAAAATTCTCCTGATTTATTTGTGCCCGCTGGCAAGAACTATTCAGCAATGGATGGCGACTTCGTTAAAGCCCGCATCTTACGCCACGTTAACCCGCAAACCGGTAAAGGATCAGAAGCAGAGATTGTGGATATTTTAGAACGCTCCACAAACCAACTAGTAGGTGAATTTATTATCTATGATCAAGATGAACGTGAAAAAACAGGGTATACAGGCTTTTTAATTCCTAAAGATAGTCGTTTAGGCTTAACAAAAGTCAATATTTTACCTGAAGGTATTCAACCGGTGGATCATACGATTTGTATTGTAAAAATTAAAGACTACCCAACTAAAAAGCAACCTAAAGAAGCAACCGGGTATGTTGCTAAAGAGATTGGGCACCGAGATGAGCCTGGGGTGGATATTCTATCAATTCTTTATCAATTCGACATTCCTCATCAATTCCCACAAAATGTGTTGGATGAAGCAGAGCAAATACCTCAAGAAGTCAGCCTTGAAGAAATTAAAGGACGCGTTGACTTAAGAGATGAATTAGTGATGACGATTGATGGAGCCGACGCGAAGGATTTAGATGATGCTATTTCACTTCATAAATTAAACGACAATTCGTACCGCTTAAAGGTGCATATTGCTGATGTGTCCCATTACGTCACTGAAGGTAGTGCTTTAGATGCTGAAGCGCGCGAGCGAGGAACATCGGTTTACTTAACCGACCGTGTGGTTCCGATGCTACCTCAACGTTTATCGAACGGCATTTGTTCCTTATATCCCCATGAAGACCGCCTAACGTTAACTTGTGATATGAAGATTAACGCTAAAGGGCGTGTCACAAGTCATCAAATTTACGAAAGTGTCATTAACAGTAAATACCGTATGACATATAAAGACGTTAATGCCATTATTGATGACCATGACGAAACATTGCGTCAAGAGTACGAAGAAATTGTTCCGATGTTAGACGAAATGAAAGAGCTTCACAAAATTTTAGAAGCTATGCGTATTAAACGAGGTGCTTTAAACTTTGATGCGCCGGAAGCGTATATTAAAGTAGATGAAGAAGGGCATCCAGTGGATATTCAAGTGCGTGAACGTCACACGGGCGAACGCCTCATCGAATCGTTTATGTTAGTCGCTAACGAAACAGTCGCTGAAGAATTTATGAGAAAAGATTTACCTTTTGTTTACCGTATTCACGAGCAACCGGAAGCAGATAAAATGACTCGATTTGCAGAATTTATTACTGCCTTTGGACTGATTTTAAAAGGAAATGTTGAAACAATTAGTCCAAAACAAGTACAACAAATTTTAACGCAAATTGAAGGAGAACCTTACGAACGAGTAGTGTCTAGTGTCTTACTTCGTAGTATGCAACAAGCCAAATACGATCCAACACCTCAAGGACACTACGGGTTAGCTGCAACAGATTATACTCATTTTACATCACCAATTCGTCGTTATCCTGACTTAATGGTGCATCGTTTAATTCACAGCTACTTAAAGGGTCGACCAAGTCAAAAAGAATTGAACCGTTTTGCAGATCAATTACCTGGCATTACGGAACATTCTTCTAATATGGAGCGTCGCGCTATTGAAGCCGAACGTGAAACCGACGCATTGAAAAAAGCTGAGTATATGGTAGAGCGTATTGGTGAAGAGTATGAAGGGATTATTAGTAGTGTGACGTCGTTTGGTATGTTTGTCGAATTACCAAACACAGTTGAAGGGTTAGTAACTACAGTAAGTTTACAAGATGACTTTTATATTTTTAACCCGAACCATTTAATGTTAATTGGTGAACGGACTGGAAAAGTTTACCAAATTGGTCAAAGAGTTCGCATTAAAGTCACTCATGTGGATGTTGAAGAACGTCAAATTGACTTTGAACTTCTAGAAGCAGAACCTGTCGATCACGTTCCTCAAGATGCCTTGGTGCAAGTTGAACGCAAAAGACGTCGCAATCAGCGAAGAAAAGGAAAACATAATAATAAGGATTCATTCAACCCATCCAAGCATCAATTTAAAGTAAAAAGACGTAAAAATAACTAAGGTAGGTGATACAATGTCCCGTTCAAGAGCCTTAGCTCAAAATAGAAAAGCAAGACACGATTATGAAATTTTAGATACATCGGAAGCCGGAATGGTATTAAAGGGAACAGAAATTAAATCGATTCGTAATGGCCGTTTAAACTTAAAGGATGGCTACGTATCGATTCGCGATAACGAAGCATGGTTAATGAATGTTCACATTAGTCCTTATGAACAAGGAAATATGTTTAACCACGATCCGGTGAGACCTCGTAAACTACTTCTTCATAAACGTCAAATTATTGCTTGGCGCGACGAAGCACAACAAAAGCAAATGACGATCGTTCCTTTAGAAGTTTATTTAAAAAATGGACGAGCTAAAGTAAAGATTGGTTTAGCACGAGGTAAAAAATTATATGATAAACGTCATGCTTTAAAAGAACAACAAATGAAACGCGATATTGATCGTGCATTAAAAATGAGATAAAAAAGAAGCTTCTTTTACTCTTAAATAGAGTAGAAGAAGCTTTTTATTATGCATCAAACTGACGTTCGCGAACTCCTTTATTGACATCCAAAAGGACCGGTAAAATCATCGGATGACGTTCAGTTTTTTCATAAATTAATGGTTGAATTGTATTAAAGACAATATCGCGAATGAGTCGTTCATTCACTTGATTGCCATTTTCGTTTAAGCCACGGTTAATCGCTGCTTTTAATTCTTGTTGAATTTCGTTAATTAACTCTCCTGATTCACGCATGTAAATAAATCCGCGCGACATTAAGTCAGGTCCACTAACGAGTTGTTTATTTTCATAATCTAACGTAGCAGAAACAATCATCAGACCTTCTTCTGATAGAATGCGGCGATCTCGTAAGACGATATTTCCAATATCGCCAATACCGCTTCCATCGACGTAAATATCGTAAGCTGGGAAACGACCTGCCTTTCTTGCTGAATCTCGAGTTAAAGCAAGGACTTCACCGTTATTCATCACAAAGCAATGATCTTTTGGAATACCAGTCTCTTGCGCTAATTGAGCGTGTAAACTTAACATACGATGCTCACCGTGAACAGGCATAAAATATTTCGGTTTCATTAAACGCAACATGAGCAGTTGTTCCATTTGTCCACCGTGTCCGGATGTATGAATATTATTCATCGGACCATGAACAACATTTGCTCCAGCTTCTGTCAGTTGGTTAATAACGTTATTGACACTTGTCGTATTTCCAGGAATAGGTGAGCTAGAAAAGATCACCGTATCGTTTTTATGAATGGAAATTTGACGGTGAGTTCCATTAGCAATTCGACTTAAGGCCGCCATCGGCTCACCTTGAGAGCCGGTACATAAAATAATCGTTTTTTCTGGTGGAACTTTAGATAATTCATAAGCGTCGATGAAAATATCTTTATTTGGATCTTCGATATACCCTAATTCTAGAGCGGTTTCAATGGCAGTATCCATGGAACGACCAAAAACAGCAATTTTGCGTTTCGTGAGTCGAGCTGTTTCAACGAGTTGTTGCAAGCGAGATACGTTGGAAGCAAAGGTTGCGAAAATAACCCGGCCATCCACTCGTTGAATAATGTTTTTGATGGATTGTCCGACAATTTTTTCTGATTTAGTAAAGGTCGGTACTTCAGCGTTTGTAGAGTCACTCATCAGTAAAAGAACGCCTTCTTCACCAATTTCAGCCATCCGGTGAATATCGGCTGGGCTTCCTACAGGGGTAAAGTCAAACTTAAAGTCACCAGTAAAGACGATATTTCCTTCTGGGGAGTGAACAACAATTCCCGTTGCTTCAGGAATACTGTGGGTTACTCTAAATAAGCTGACACTTAATTTTTGAAAGCGTATTGTTGAGTGTTCATCAATTTCGTGAATGGTCGTACGACTTAATAAACCGCGCTCTTGTAGCTTATTACGGATTAAAGCCGCTGCCCAACGTCCTGCATAAATCGGGATATTTAATTCCTTTAGTAAATAAGGAATACCACCGATATGATCTTCGTGACCATGGCTAATAATTAAACCTTTAATTTTGTCTTTATTTTCTACTAAGTAAGAATAATCAGGAATAACATAGTCAATTCCCAATAAGTCATCTTCTGGGAACATAATCCCACTATCTAGTAAAACAATTTCGTCTTGAAATTGGACTCCATACATATTTTTCCCAATTTCACCTAAGCCTCCAAGGGCAAAGACTCCGACTTCATTATTTTTAATATGAACAGACATGAATTAAAACTCCATAATTTCAAAATCTGGATTATTTTCTTTTTCGTCTGCTAACTGAGCAGGAGATACTTCTTCAATGTATTCGATATTGTATGGAGTCGAAGCTAGTTTTTCTCTGGCTTCGATAATACTATCCGCTTCTAAAAAAAGCGATGAAGTATTCTCGCGAAGAGGTATTTCTGTTTTGGTTGGTTGATAAAAAACTTTAAAAATCATTCGTTCAAATCTCCTTTATAAAATTAATATAAAACTGAAAATGTCCGCTCTTTGTATTGTATCACAACCGCCGTGTCAAGTGTACCGTCTAGGGTGCGGAATAATTTTTATTTTAAAAAATGGAATAACGATTATTTTGTGTACTTATAAATAGGTGATCAAAAAGGAGGTTACTATGGAAAAAGATGGCAGACGTTTAATTGAACAAGCGGTTCACTTAGGAGTATCAGATATTCATATTGTTCCAAGTCAAGAAAGTTATCTTATTTACTTTCGTTTAAATGGAAATTTAGAGTTGGAATCTGTTCATTCATTAAAGTGGGGTCAACGTTTAATTAACTATTTTAAATTTTTAAGCGATATGGATACAAGTGAAAAACGACGTCCTCAATCAGGATCCGTTCGGTTTCAGTTGCATAATGAGCCAAAAGAAGTTGAATTAAGGTTTTCGACGATAACGAATGTAGAATTGTGGGAATCGTTAGTTATTCGCGTTATACAAACGAATATGAGCGTTGAAGGGGGCGTTCATAGTTACTTTAAGCCAGTTATTAGTTCTTTAGAACAATTAATCCGCCGTAAAAGCGGTTTGATTTTATTTTCTGGTCCTGTTGGTTCAGGGAAAACAACGACTATTTATCAACTACTCACTCAATATGTAGATGAGTATCCTCTTCAAGTTATTACGATGGAAGATCCGGTAGAAATTTATGAACCTCGTTTTTTACAAGTAGAAGTGAATGAAAAAGCAGGGGTGACGTACCAAGAAGTGATTAAAGCTTCATTGAGACATCATCCGGATATATTGATGATCGGTGAAATTCGTGACGAACAAACAGCGCGGATGGCTATTCGGGGTGCTTTAACGGGGCACTTAATGATTGCGACTATTCATGCTAAAAACACCTTAGGTGTGATGGGACGTTTGGAAGAGCTGGGATTGACCAAAGAGCAATTGGCACAAACGCTCATCGGTGTCATCTCCCAACGTCTTGTGCCTAAGTTTTGCCCGTTATGTCAAGGTCCTTGTCAGCGTTATTGTACACATTTTGATCAAACGAAAAAGCGTGGTGCTGTATTTGAGTTATTAGAAGGGGACGCTTTAAAGCAAGTACTGTTAGAACAACATATAAAATTAGCCTATCAAATCACTTTAAATTACCAATTAAAACGTTTGTGGGCTTATGGATATATTGATACGTTAACTTACCAGCGGTTTGAGGTTATTTAATGAAAATAAAAAAACTTCCCTTAAAAGATCAAAGTGCTGCTTTAAGCGTTTTGGCAGAATTGTTGACAGAAGGGTTTTCTTTAAACCAAGGATTAGACTTTTTATTAATTTTAATTCCTAAATATACAGTTCAATGGGAGAAATTAATGGAGCGATTGACACGAGGTGAAAGTTTTGAGATGGGCTTAAAAGATATTGGTATGCCTTTATCTTACGTGGCACAGATTTTCTACGCCCGTCAACAAGGACGTTTTAATGAGGCTTTAAAAGAGGCTAGTGAACAAATGAATAAGCGGTTGGACTACACTAAACAAATCCAACGCTTATTGTTGTACCCAACATTTATGTCCGGAGCTTTATTTGTGCTACTTTTTGGCATGCGTCAATTTTTACTTCCGCAATTGATGAGTTTTGTTGATCCTAAAGTGTTTCAAGAACAATTAATGTTTAAGTTAATTTACTATCTTTTTACTTATTTACCTCAAATCGTGGGTGGGATAGGTGTACTAATCTTCTTAATCATTGTTATTTTTGATGCTTATTTAATGAAATTAAGTTATTTGAAACGCTATTTAATTTTAAAACGTATTCCTTTGATTCGGCGTTGGATAAAAGATTATACTTCCTATCGTTTTACAAAAGAGATGGGATATTTTCTTCAAGGCGGCTTTTCTTTAAGGCAAAGTGTAGAGTTTCTAACTCGCTACCCAATTGATCCTTTACTGACTGAATTAGCACAACTCATTGAAGAGAAGATGAAAGAAGGCGATACGTTACCGGATATTATTCAATCGGTAGATATCTTCAACGAAGAGCTAGCTTTAATTTTACATCAAGGTGAAATGACAAGCCAAATGGCTTCGAAATGTTTAATTTATGCACAAAAAACCTTTAATCACTTAATGAACGATATCGCTAAAAAGATCACCTATATTCAACCGATATTATTTATTTTAATCGCCTTATTGATTATGGCGTTTTATTTAATGATGTTACTTCCTTTATTGACAATGGAAGGGTTATAAGAAAGGATTATAAAATGAAAAAATTAAGACAACTACTTAAAAAAATAAAAAACAAAAAAGGGTTCACGTTACTCGAGATGTTAATCGTTCTTGTTATTGTCGCTTTATTGATGGCGATTATTATTCCTCAAGTTTCTGGACAAAAGAAACGAATTGAGCAACAAGCTAAAGAAAACATCGCCGAAGTCGTCACTACGCAAGTTGAAACATACCAAATGGTTGAAGCAAGCTCTGATGTCACCTTACAAACTCTACATGACGGGGGATACATTACTGATCGACAACTACAAACAGCAGGTGACCTTCTGTCTTTAGATCCTAATACAACCATTAGTTTACCAATTTCAGTCGATGAATAAAAAAGGATTCACTCTTTTAGAGATGATCCTCGTTTTAAGTATTGTTAGTTTAGTTACACTGACCATTCATTTAATTCCAGCAAACGACTGGCAAACTTCCATGGAAGCGCGACTTTATTTTGAACAATTACGTGCAGAGCTAGAACAAGCACAACAGCTGGCGATGACGACAGGTTATCAAACGGTCATTCATTTTGATCCAAGTCGCAACTGCGTATGGCTCAGACCATCTAGTCCTTATCTTGAAAGGTCTCAACTGTTTACGCCTGAACCTTGGCAGTTAATGACTACTTTAAGGTTAAACTATTTACCCACTGGGCGGGTAGGGACATTTAGTCAAGTTAATTATCGTAATACGCAAACAGGTGAAGTTTTATCCATCACTTACCAATTAGGAGCGGGTAGATTTGAAGTTAAGAGACGATAAAGGGTTCACTCTTATTGAAGGGCTGGTCAGCTTCGTTTTAATGAGCGGGATTTTATTAATTTATTTACCCGCTCTTTATTTAGAATTGAATCGATTGACACTACTTCAAACGGAAGTCCACCAGTGGCGACAGTTTTATGAAGTGTACCGAACTTACGATCAACTTCAAGATCCGATCGACTTAGGAGATATTACCCAATACGAATTTAAAGAAGGTGAAGCTTATGTTTTGTTTGAAGACGGTACGCTTTTGTCGGTGGTTCAACAATAAAAAGCAAGGGTTTACTTTAATCGAAATGTTAGTAGGACTAGCAATAAGTGGGCTGATCTTATGGACTTTATTTGAGTGTGTTAAAAGCTTTCACTGGGCGATTGATCGTCATGAGTCCAATCGCTTTCCTGAGTGGCAACAGTTTTTATTGTTGATGGAACGGGAATTTGAAGCGGTTAATATTTTAAAAATTCGTAATAATGTCATCAGTGTTGTAGATAAAGAAACAAAAAACGGTCAAGATATTAAATTAAGCAACGGACGCATTTATAAAACGCCAGGATTTGTGCCTTATTTATATGGAGTTGAAGATTTTCAAGTGACCTATGACCCGCCTATTTTATGGATGGTTGCTAGACTAGAAGACGGACAAAATTATGAGGGGAGAATTCTCATTGAAGAAGACGAAGTGAACTAAAGGAATGGCTTTATTATTGGTTATGGTTTTAGTTATCATTAGCCATACGGTTTATTTAGGTCTTTTACATTATAATCACAGCCAAACAAGCCGATTAATGAATCAACGGGCCTTTTATGAAGCACAAATCCAAAGAATATTAGCCCGAAAAACAATTGAGCGTTTAGAATTAGATGATCGTTTTCAATTAGAATTACAAATTCAACAAATAATTAACGAACAAATGGGTAAAATACAAACAAAGTTAGATATTAGTGATTGGACTCAATCTGCTCCGTTTCATTATATTGCGTTTGAAGAAGAGGGATATTTTACGGCGGTAGTTCACTTATATGTTCATGAATTTTGGCAAGAAACCCCTTGGCAAATTCTTTTACCGACGGGCTATGTGACGAACCGGTCACACCAAAAGGTTGTCACTCGAGAAGAAGCTTTTGACGAAACAATTCTTTCCGATTATCAATTAAAACATCAAACTCAAGAAAGTTATTTTGATCGCCTTTATTACCGAACAGAACAGCCTTTAATGATTTCTTTTGATCAAGGAATAGTTGAAGCAAAAACAGATGAAAGAAAAGGGCGACGAGAGATATTAAGTTATGTTAATGCCTCGAATTTTACTTCTCGCCAGTTTGAGACATTGTCTGATTTTTATTTTTTAATTGATATCGATATTAAATGGTATGAAAAAACGACAGAAGAAACATTGGAGGAAACTTGAGCGACTTTTAAAAGCTCAAGTTTTTTTAATATCGTTTGGATAGGGATTTTTATACGAATGGTATGAGTGTATGTTACAATAAAGGAATAGAAAGTAGGGATTTCGATGAGTAGACTTGAACAACTTAGAAGTTATTTAAACGATGAAGCAATCGATGCTTTTTTAGTCACTGGAAGTAAAAATATTCGTTACTTAGCCAATTTTACCGGTTCCTTTGGTGCTTTAGTTATTACTAAAGACCAATCCTTTATTATTAGCGATTTTCGTTACATCACTCAAGCTAAAGAACAGGCTGTAGGATTTGAGTTTTATCAAGCAACCCAAGGTTTGATTTCAGCGGTCGCTTCTTTAGTAAAAGAATTAAACATTCAAACGCTAGCGATTGAAACACACCAAATGACGGCGGAAACTTTTTTACAACTCAATGAACAAGTAGCCGCCACACTCGTAGAAAGTCCAAAAGTTATTGAAACGATTCGTCAAGTTAAAGACGAAGAAGAATTGGCCCTCATCAAATACGCTTGTCAAATTACTGACGAAGCCTTTGAACATATTTTGTCTTATCTTAAAGTAGGTCAAACAGAAATTGAACTTGCTAATGAATTGGAACGTTTCTTAAAATCAAAAGGAGCTTCTGGTATGTCCTTTGATACGATTGTAGCAAGTGGTGTTCGTTCATCCATGCCCCACGGAGTAGCAAGTGATAAAAAGATCGAAGAAGGAGACGTTATAACCTTTGACTTTGGCTGTTATTATAAAGGCTATAGTTCTGACTTGACGCGTACGATTGCGGTAGGATCAATTGATCCTAAATTAGAAGAGATTTACCATATTGTTCTAGAAGCTCATAATGAAGTGATTCGCCAGACTAAACCGGGTATGACGGGTTCTCAAGTCGACGCGTTAGCTCGAGATTATATTACCCAAAAAGGTTACGGCGAATACTTTGGCCACAGTACAGGTCACGGATTAGGGTTAGACGTTCATGAAGAGCCAAGAGCCGCTGCTTCTAGCGACCAAGTCTTTACGCCAGGAATGGTCGTGACCAATGAACCGGGTATTTACCTTCCTAATTTAGGTGGTGTGCGTATTGAAGATGATTTATTAATTACAAAAGACGGGGTAGAAAGTTTAAACCGCGCTCCAAAAGACTTAATTATTGTGCCCATTGATTAAGCATAGCTTTCTGATAGATAATTCGTTAAAATAAGATAGAAAGACAGATTGTTAAAGGAGATGAGTTAAACTCATGGTAGAAATGAACCGTTCATATAAAGATCATTTTAATCGCAATTTAGGTGAAATTAATATAACCACTGAAGTATTAGAAAAAATTGCAGCTACAGCAGCCTCTGAAGTAGAAGGTGTGGCAAAATTACATCGTAACTTCCAACGTGAAGTAGGAGAGTATTTAGGTTTTGACACTCAAGGATCTGGTGCTAAAGTTCGCTGGCAAGAAGGGCAAATCGCTATCGATGTGAATATCCATTTACTGTATGGTCATTCAGTTCCTGAAGTCGCGACAGCTGTTCAACAACGTGTTAAGGAACAAATTTTATTTATGACTGACTTAGTTGTCAGCGAAGTCAACGTTCATATTGTGACAATCGAAACACTTCCAAATGAATACCAAGTAAGCGAGGGGTAGTCATTGACCAAACAGACAAAGTCCCATCAAATTAGACAACAAGCCATTCAAGCGCTCTATCAATTAATCGTTTACTCTGATACGAAGATGCAAGCTCCAAGTATGGAAGAAGCGATGCATTTTGCTTTGTATGCTGGCAATGATTCAAATGAAAGTAACGAAGTATTAAACAGTTACTTAATTACTCTTGTTAATGGAGTTACTGATCATCAACCAACATTGGATGAGAAGTTGAAACCTTATTTAAGAAACTGGACGATTGATCGCTTAGCGCGTGTTGATTTATTAATTTTACGCTTAGCACTCTATGAGTTATTTTATGAAGACGTACCTCCTTTAGTCGTTGTGGATGAAGCGATTGAACTTGCTAAAGACTTTAGCGACGAAAAAGCACGCCGTTTTATTACAGGTGTACTAGGAAACGTTGTAAAAGACTATGAATTAACGGATAAGTCAACTGATAACGAGTAACAATAATCACCCTCTCCCTCTAGGGATGAGGGGATTTTTTCTAAAAGATACATTCAATAAAGAAGGTGGATAGGATGCAAATAATTGACGGAAAAAAACGAGCAGCAGAACTTCGAAAGCATTACGAAAAGGCTGTTCAAAAGTTAAAAGACCAAAATATTCAACCGAAAATGCAAGTGATTACTGTGGGAGACGACCCTGCGAGTCAAGTTTACGTAGGCCAAAAGGAAAAAATGGCTAAACGTATTGGCTTTGATTTTGATTGGCAAAAATTAGATGAAAAGAGTACTCAAGAAGAATTAATGCATTTAATTCAACAAACTAACGAGGATCCATCGATTCATGGTGTCATTGTACAGTTACCTTTACCGGATCACTTAGACAGCCAAAAAGTAATGGATGGAATTGATCCTAAAAAAGACATTGACGGATTCCATCCTTATAACGTAGGGCGTTTAATGTTAGGAGACGATACATTAGTCCCTTGTACGCCGCGAGGAATTTTAAACTTATTAGACGAATATAACGTCACTATCCCGGGAGCGGATGTAGCCATTATTGGTCGTAGCAAAATTGTTGGTCAACCTTTAGCCAATTTACTCATTAACCGTGGAGCAACGGTTTCAGTTCTAGCTTCACGTACAAAAGATGTAAAATATTATACGAAAAATGCCGATATCGTCATTGTCGCCGTAGGAAAAGCTCATTTAATCGATAAGAGTCATTTAAAAGAAGGCGCCGTCGTCATTGATGTAGGTATTAACCGACTAGACAATGGCAAATTAGCCGGAGATGTGGACTTTGAAAGTGCTAAACAAGTAGCCAGTGCCATGACACCTGTTCCCGGTGGGGTCGGTCCAATGACAGTAGCGATGTTAATGGAACAAGCGATTATTTGTGCTTGCCAGCAAAACAATTTAGATGCGACTGCTTTATTAAAAGAGGCCATGGATGAGTAATTCAAATTATTTATCCGTTTCAACTTTAACCAAATATTTAAAACGTAAATTTGATGCGGATCCTCATTTACAAAAGGTTTTGGTAATGGGCGAAGTCAGTAACTATCGACCGGGAAACCAGCGCCATCTATATTTTAGTTTAAAAGACGAAGGAGCGGTGATATCAGCTGCTTTATTTAATTATGCTAGCCGCAACTTACCTTTTGAACTAGAAGAAGGAATGAAAGTACTTGTTACGGGACGTGTATCTTTATATGAACCTCGAGGAAGTTATCAATTATATGTGGATAATATTCAACCTGATGGTATCGGCGCATTATATTTAGCTTTAGAGCAATTAAAGAAAAAGTATTACGAATTAGGATATATTGATCGACCTAAAAAGCCTTTACCCAAATACCCTAAAAAAATTGCGGTGATTACTAGTCCTACAGGGTCGGTAATTCAAGATATTTTAACCACTCTTGAAAGACGTTATCCGATTGTTGACGTGACTGTTTTCCCAACCCGAGTGCAAGGAAAAGAAGCCACTGCAGAAATTGTCCAAGCTTTCAATGAAGTAGAGCGGCGCTATCAACAATATGATTTAATTATTTTAGCTCGAGGTGGCGGCTCCATTGAAGATTTATGGTGCTTTAACGAAGAGCCAGTGGCGGAAGCCATTATGCGTTCATCAATTCCTGTCATTTCTTCAGTCGGACACGAAACTGATACGACGATCGCAGATCTCATAGCGGATTTAAGAATGCCAACACCAACGGCTGCGGCAGAAGTATCTGTTCCTGAACTAACAAGTGTTCAACGCGAGATTTTACAAAATCAAGAACGACTTCTTTATACGATGAGACAACGTCTCGAACTACATCGAAAACAACTCGAGCGATTAGAGACCTCATATGTATTAGCTCAGCCAAGACGTCTTTATGAACCTTACTTACAACAATTAGACCATTTAACCACCTCTTTAAATCACCAAACTCAGTTGTATTTTAATCAGTTAAATCAAAGGCTAACTCAATGGACTAACCGTATGAATCCACAACATATTACGAACCAAACATTGCGTTATGCTAACGGTTTAAATCAATTAGAAGGTCAATTACTTCATAGTTGGGATAAGTATTTTGAACATAAAAAGCAAACCTTTAGTTATTATACTGGGGTTTTAGATGCTTATAGTCCTTTACAAACTTTAAAGCGTGGCTATAGTATCGCCCAAAAAGATGATCAAATTATTACAACGATTCACCAAGTTAAGCCTAAAGATCAATTAACCATCCAATTAAAAGATGGCTATTTAACAACTCAAGTACAAGAAGTCAATGAAAAAGAAACGGAGGAATAACATGTCGGATCAAGAAACATTAACCTTTGAAAAAGGGATGCAACAACTTCAACAAATTGTTGAGCAACTTGAAGCGGGAAATTTACCCCTTGATCAAGCGCTAAATGCTTTTAAAAAAGGGATTGAATTGAGCCAGTTTTGTAATCAAACATTAAAAGAAGCAGAAGAAAGCGTCGTTAAAATTATGAAAGAAGGCCAAGAAGAGCCTTTTAATAATGAGGATATTAAAGAATGACACATGAAACTTTACAAGCTCATTGGCAACGTTATTTGACAAATTGGTTAAAACAGCAAGAAAACACACGACTCCTTCAGTCGATGGAGTATTCACTAAATAATGGCGGCAAACGTTTGCGCCCCATGCTTTTATTAATGACAGCGCTTATTAAATCAAGTGAAGCGGCTGAAAATGCTTTACCCGTGGCGACGGCTTTAGAATACATTCATACTTCTTCTTTAATTCATGATGATTTACCAGCGATGGATAATGATGACTACCGTCGTGGTAAATTGACCAACCATAAACAGTTTGATGAAGCGACGGCTATTTTAGCAGGAGATGCTTTGTTAATCGATAGCTTTAACCTTATCGCGAATGCGACTGGTTTAACTGCTGAGCAACGTTTAGCTTGTGTTCAGATTTTATCAAAAGCGGCCGGAAGCCAAGGGATGATTGAAGGGCAAATGATTGATATGGCAAGTTCAACGACGATGTCGGTGGACGACTTGCGACAAATGCACTTTTTAAAAACAGGGCAATTATTTATCGCTGCCATTGAAATGGCTTGTGTTATTGCGAATTTCAATGACACAGTGACAAAGCAACTAATTCAGTTTGCCACACACTTTGGTGTTGCCTTTCAAATTCATAACGATTTATTAGATGGGTTAAAAGAAGGAACCGGGTCCGATGAAGTTAATGACAAAGGAACCTATGTTACTTTATTAGGTGCCCAAGAAAGTAAGAAGCAATTAGCAGATGAGCGTCAAAAAGCACAAAATATTTTAAAAGATTTGTCGCAAACGACCTCTTATTCTTTTGAACCATTAAACTACTTTTTAGATTTTCTACAAGATCCCACACCAAAAGCAAGTGAGGTGTCCTATGAGTAAAGAACGCGTCGATAAATTAGTTGTTCAACAAGGGCTTACGCCATCCAGAGAACAAGCTCAACGTTTAATTATGGCGGGACAAATTTATGATGAAAATAACCAGCGCTATGATAAAGCAGGAGAAAAGATTCCAACAACTCGTCAACTGCACATTAAAGGCCAACAACTTCCCTACGTTAGTCGAGGCGGCTTAAAACTTGAAAAGGCTATTGAGTCTTTTCATATCGATATGACTGATCATATTTTGCTTGATATTGGTGCGTCCACGGGAGGATTTACCGATGCTGCTTTACAGCATGGTGCTAAGCAAAGCTATGCTTTAGATGTAGGCTATAATCAACTAGCTTATAAATTAAGAAATGATGACCGCGTCGTCGTAATGGAACGAGAAAACTTTCGTTATTCTACACCTGAAGATTTCACTCAAGGTCAACCAACCATTGCAAGTATTGATGTATCTTTTATTTCTTTAAGGCTAATTTTGCCTCCTTTAATTGAGATTTTAAAAGAGAACGGTTCGGTTTTAACTCTTATTAAACCTCAATTTGAAGCAGGTAGAGAACGAATTGGTAAAAATGGCGTCATCAAAGATCCAAAAGTTCATCAAGAAGTACTTTATGAAGTATTAAAGATGGCAACAGATTTAAGCTATGAAATTAAAGACGTTACTTTTTCACCTATTACTGGGGGCGAGGGAAATATTGAATACTTAGCCCATTTAACCAACGCTAAAAAGCCATACAATGATTCATTAAATCATATTGATGTTTCAAAAATTGTACGTGAAAGTCATCAGTCACTGCATTCATAATACCTGAATTGTAAAATTAAGCTAGAAAAAAACAAATAAGACCATTTGTGCTACACTATTTATGAGTCCAATCATAAATAAGGGAGTAGACACAAAATGGCCTATACACATCTTACCACGAAAGAACTGACTTGGATAGAAAACTACTACGAAATTGGCGAAAAAGCTTACATAGTCGCTAAAAAGTTAAGAAGATCTGCTCAAACCATCTATAATGTCTATCATTATTTAGACGATGGTGGAACTATCATCGACTATTATGAAGGCTACAAAGCTAACAAATCTA
>NZ_FNEL01000074.1 GCF_900100125.1 Dolosicoccus paucivorans
TGTCAAGGGCAATTTAAAATTGTAGGTTTTCGGCAATCTAAAAATGTGGGTTTTGGGCAATTTAATTAGTTAGTCACTTTTTAACTTTCCTTTTAGACGGTAGGACTTTCCAGTTATTTTAAAAATCTTCGCATGATGGACCAGTCGGTCTAAGATGGCGGCGGCTATTTCAGTGTTCTGGAAAAGCTCACCCCAGCGGGACAGTGTAATATTTGAAGTGACCATAGTTGTTTTCTGCTCATAACGCAAGGTGAGTAATTGAAAGAAGAGGTCAGCCTCAACTTTTTGAATAGGCAGATAGCCAATTTCATCAATAATTAGTACATCATACCGTACGTATCGTTTGATCACTCGTTCGATTGTGCCTTTCTCGTAAGCCACCCGCAGGCGCAAAAGGAGCTCATGACAACTGATAAACAAGGTCCGATGACCCTGTCGACAGGCTTCGATACCTAAGGCAATGACGAGATGTGTTTTGCCGACTCCGGGATTGCCAATAAAAATCAAATTCTCGTTCTTTTCTAAAAAACTGAGTGATTTTAAATCGAGGATTTCTTTTTTGTTGATGCTGGGCTGAAAATCAAAATCGAATTCGTCTAAAGTGGTTCGTTTAGGAAATCGAGCGCGTTTGATGACGCGCTCAACTTTCTGTTCTTCTTGAAAAACTAGCTCCTGCTCTGTGAGTTTTAAAAGAGCTTCAGTAAAGGGGATTTCTTGTTCATTTACGATATCTATGTAATTTGGCACGTATTCTCGCATAAAGCCTAAATTTAAAGATTCTAGATTGTTTAAAAGTTTCTGATATGAACTACTCATCGGTTTCGTCCTCCAATAAATCATATAATTTCATACTTTGCCTAATGTGTTCCTGTATTTCATCCTCTTCTTTGTGGCTCATGACGTCTGATTTTAGTATTTGAACCAGATCCTCTTGATGGTAATTCAATTTTTTGGTGGTTATCTGGTGCGAACGAATCCGCTCTCCGTTATAATAGAAGTGCACGTGCTCTTCGTTTTCGGAAAGTTCGACTTCAACTTCTTTTCCGATATAACGAGGGTCGACAGAGTACTTACACTGACGGAAATTGACCATCGCCTCATTGGTGACTTTACGGGTAATAAAGTCTTCAAAGTAAGGTTTCAAAAGGTCTTTCTTCAATTTGTGTAGGTGCTCTTTTTCATTCATCTTCCATCGGAGATTGGGAATCTCATTGGTCGCCTGGCTCACTTCTGAATTCATTTCTTCACATAAATCATTGACGATATGGATTAAATCCACGCTGTCATAGAACTCGTGATTATAGACACGCAATCGTTCAACTGCTCGTGCTAGTGCTTCTACGCTGCCTTTAGTTTGTGGTCGGAAGGGACGACAAACCATCGTCCGAAAACCGGCGTCTTTACTGAAGGCATAAAACTGCTCATTCAATTGCGCTTTTGAAAACTGTGTTCTTGAATGATCCACGACCGTCTTCATATTGTCGAACCAGATTTCTTCAGGCACACCACCGGTGTAGTAAAAGGCGTCATTTAGGCAAGAAAATAAGGTATCTTGTTTATGATCAAAGGTAAGCGTGATATACCTCTTCTTTGAATAAGGCAGTATATAAAGGAAAATATTAAACGTAAAGATTTCTCCTTGATTGTTGATCATTTTCATTTCTTCTTTCCAGTCCACTTGGGCCGACAGGCCAGGAGTGTACTCAATTCGTACCGTTGCTTTCTTAATTTTCTCTTGCTTAAAGGACCGACAATATTGTTTGACTAAACTGTAACTCCCATCAAAACCTTTCTTCTCAATAAATTTAAAAATACTATACGCACTACATTGGTCTTTCAGTTTCTCTTCAATCGTTGCTTTATAAGGATCCAGTTTACTTGGCCGCTTCTTCCTCTGTATCGGTCTTTTTATTCCTTCTAAAGCTTCATGATAGGCTTCTTTGACTGTTCGGTAATCACAGCCATATTGTTTCGCTAACGCGGCATAATTGGGTTTGATGCCATCTATCATATGTTTCTTCACTCCTTCTCGAATATCTTTTCTCATCCTGATTCCTCCATTTCTGAAAAGGGGATAAGAAAAGTATATAAAAAAATGTAGGAAAACCAACAATTTTAAATTGCCGATTTCCTACATTATATAACTGCCCTTTACACCAATAAAATATTTATCTCCGAAAGATGATAATATATCATTTAACTCGTTCATAATTTTCGTATTCAACTTAACAACCCCTTACTCTCTTTGATCTGTTTCCACAGTCAAACTCCCTTTAAAATAATAAAAAGGAGTCACTTAATCAAAAAATCAAGTTTACTCCTTCTAATATTAGCATATCAATTTATCATTTTCATTAACAACCTTATAGTATCAAGGTTTTAATCAGCTACTTTTTCCATCAATACTATACACTCAACATGAGGGGTTTGTGGGAATAAGTCAACGGGTTGGACGCTTTCTAGTGTATAACCCTGGTCAGCAATTAAGCGACAGTCTCTAGCACACGTAGCTGGGTTACAGCTAACGTACACAATACGTTTTGGTTGTTGCTTAGTTAATACGTCAATAAAGGAAGTCGCTAACCCTTTACGAGGTGGGTCCACCACAGCGACATCGAACTGAATCCCTTCTTGATCCCATCGGGGTAAGACGTCTTCTGCTCTTCCTGCTTTAAAGGTCACATCATGCAAGTGATTTATTTTTGCGTTTTCTTTCGCCATATCAATAGCCTCTTTAACCACTTCCATACCGTAAACATGTTTAGCGTGCTTAGCTAAACATAAAGTGATTGAACCAATTCCGCAATAAGCGTCCATAACAATATCATCCGGGCTAATATCGGCCACCTTTAAAGCTTCTTCATATAACCTTTCTGCTTGTAGCGTATTAACTTGGAAGAAGGATTGGGCTGAAATACTAAAAGTTAATCCTAAAATTTGATCTTGATATTCAGAACGTCCCCATAATACATGACTTTCTCGCCCTAAAATAACATTGGTATTTCGTTTGTTAATGTTCAACACTAAACTCACCAGTTCAGGAACTTCTTTTTTAATCTCTTCTATTATTTTTTCTTGATGAGGTAGTGTATCTTTATTCGCTACTAACACAATCATAATTTCATGGGTATAATAGCCGCGCTTTACTACAACATGGCGAATATCTCCTTGCCCGTTTTGCTCGTTATAAGGCTCAATACGATACTTTCTTAAAATATCCCGGACTTTAACAATGGTCTCATCAATCACTGGATCTTGAATATGAAAGTTTTCTACAGGAACTAAGTCATGGCTGCCTTGTTTATAAAACCCCGTATGCAACTCTCCATTAACTAATCTAACAGGAACTTGAGCTTTATTGCGGTATTCCCAAGGATTCTCCATCCCGATCGTTGGTTTAACATTAGCCTCTTCGAACTTTCCAATACGTTTAAATACTTGTTGGACACTGTTAGTTTTATAGTCTAGTTGGGCTGGGTAGTTTAAATGTTGTAAGCTCATTGTTCCAATGAGTTGTCCTACAGGGTCTTTTAACTCCACCCGGTCACTACTTTCCTTTAAAATCTCTAAAGCTTCCGCATAGCCATGTTTAGGTGTCACTTTAGTCACTTTTACTTTAACTTCTTCTCCAGGTAAGACGCCTTCAACAAAAAATGGATAACCTTCAATCTTTAAAACACCTGTTCCTCTTGAAGACAAGTCATCTACTACACCCACTAGTTCTTCATTTACTTTAAATTTTCTCAATGATGTCATCCTCACTCTTTTATTTGCTTCTTTTAGAGTATATCCTTTTTTAAAAATAGTCAAAATAAAAATGACCTAACCCGAAGGCTAAGTCATTTGATTATTAATAATTTGATTGTTTGCGATTGCGATTGCGATAACTGTCGTAAGCGATACCTGCCATTGATAAAGGAATAGCCACTAAGGTAAGTTGTCTGAAGGTATGGGATGGAATAAAGCTTATCAATTGCAAATCAGCTAATACTCGTCCACCCAGAACAAGTACCAGTATAATAAGTCCAATCACTGTAAATGGTTTGTGTTTCATATAGTATCCTCCTTAAAATGTTTTTAGCTCATATCTATAGTTTACACGAAAATTGGCTTCACGAGTCATTATTGTCATAAATGATCCTTTTTTAGTAATATTCGTTGAAACAACTATTTAGTTTGCATCAAGTAAAGCGATAAGTGAAGTGAGTTTTCGAGTCGATACGAGATATTGTGAACCATCCTTCATCGTCACCACTCGTTTTTTTCGGTCAACTTGAACAATATTCATCAGATTAATGATAAAGGATTGGTGAGACCTGAAAAAATACTCTGATACCTGTTCAATGTCTTTTAGATTACCGCGATATTTAATTTCCCCTTTTTCATGTACTAAAATTACTTGATGAGCATTTAGAGATTTCTCAAAAAACATAATCTCTTCGAAAGGATAGAGTCTAATGGTTCCTCCTAATTCAACTTTAAACATTGACTGAGAACTTTGACTTCTATCTACTAAATAACGGTCATACGCTACTTTCAAAATTCGCCTGATTTCTTCGACTGTAGATTCACGGCTGGATTTAATAATGTAGCCCATAGCCTCCACCACATATTCAAATGTCGTGTGGACCGATTCACTATGAATAGTAATAAATACAATCTTCGCATTAGGACAGCGTTGGCGAATTTTAGCGCCTAATTCAATCCCATTCAAGTAATCAGTTCCTAAATCAACGTCCAATAAAAACAAACCATTTGAAACAGGGTGATTATCGATAAACTCTAAAATATCCAAAGGTTGATCTGTTGCTAGACGAATTTTCAGGTCCCAATCATGAATCATGCCGTATTTCCACACCGTCTCTTCGATCATCACGCGCTCTTTAAAGTTGTCTTCGCAAATAAATACTTCTAACATTACTAACTCCTCATTTTATTGATCGTCAAATGTTGGATAAACTTCTGCTTTTTTACTAAAGTCTCTAAGTCTACATTTGTATAATTATATAAAATTTGATCGATATTAGCCAAACCTAAGCCTCTATTGGATCCTTTAGTGGAATAATCTTCTTTCCGTAATTGACTAAGAGGTAGAATATCAGATCTACAGGAATTCATAACAATGAGATGAACAGAATCGCCTAATTCATCGATTGACACTGATAAATTCCCTTCACCTAATGCCTTGATTTCTTCAATAGCATTATCCAAAAATATTCCAACTACTCGCACTAAATCCAAATCTTTCATTTCAATTGAACTGATAGGAAAGCGAACATCCAAACGAATATCAATAGCATTTTCTTGGGCATGAAGTAATTTAGCCGTTAATAAACTTTTAAGAGGAGGTATTTGGATATTACTTAAGTGTTCTAACTTGAAAGTCTGAGTTTCTAAATATTCCGACTGAGGGATAATCTCCGACTGAAGATATTCTATTAACCCATCAGTATCTTCTTGTTTAATATACTCTTCAAAAGATAAACACATATTCTGATAATCATAACGAAAATTCCTTAAATCAAGATATCTTTCCTCAATAGACTGATTGTACAATTGCAGAGCTTCATACTCTACTTGTTGCTCATGAGCTTGACGTGCTTTGCGATCTGACTGAAAGAGCAAAACACCGGATACAGCCATTATTAAAGTATAAATTACAAAAAATAATAGATTTAATTGAATTAGCTTAAAAGTATTCCCTATCTGAATCCCTATAATAATTGCACCATAGAAGGTTACGAGAACAAAAACTGTCATTCCTAAACCTATTTTTTTAAAACGCGAAGAAAAATAATATCTTTTATTCAACAAAGCCCAAGTATGTTGCATCAAGTAACAAAATACCCACATAAAAAGGATCATCAGTCCGAAGTGAGATTTTGATAATAGTTCGTTACTTCGAAATAAATGAATATCGACAAAGGTAGCAAAATGGTCGCCTAACACTAAAGCTATAAATGAAAAAATAAGAGAACTAAAACTTAATAACTTATCTTTTGTATGCCAGATTCTCAAGATAAACATACCTATAAAAAGAAAGAAAACAGCATAAATATCTATAAATTGAAAAAGAATGACGCTGAACAAACCAACACCCAACATGCCAATAATTTCTTTAAAATTAAAAGTCAAATCTTGTGTCACTATTAAAATGCCGACATATAAAGCAATTATTTGTAAGAACGCAAAGATGAACATTAGAAACTCCTTACACTAAGTTTTTCTTTTCACTATAACATACTTTATCGCTTTCGCCATTGTTTTCACCTCTGAATTCATAGATAAATGCAAAATAAAAATGACCTAACCCGAATGATATGCTCCCCCTAAAGTAGACACTGTAAAAAGTAAATCTATTTTAGGGGGAGTTTTTATGCGCTCAAATAGTAAACATACCGTAGAAGACCTTGAAAGGTACATTGAAATGTATCTAAGTAATGGGAAGAGTTACAAGGAATTACGTGATGATTATGGGTTGATATTGAGTGAATCGGTCTTTGGTCAAAAAGTCTTGAGATATCAGGCCTACGGTCTTAAAGGTATTCAGTCAAGGTTGAAAAACAGTCATTATACTAAAGATTTTAAAATGACTGTAGTTAATGAACACATTATTGAAGGCATTCCTATCAAACAATTAGCTCGTAA
>NZ_FNEL01000037.1 GCF_900100125.1 Dolosicoccus paucivorans
AGTGATAGGCAACTGAAGAGAGTTCAGCAGTGGATGAATGATTATCCACGTAAACAGTTTGGCTATGCCACAGCACACGAACTGTTTGCACGGGCTTTATACACCCAGCGACATGCTGCGTAACATTAAGGCCTTGACTTGGATCCTAGTCCAGCATAATACACTGGAAGTGCTCTTTGGACATCCTATCCAGAGCCTGGCTCCAGCTCGCTAATCGCGAGCATCATGCCGGAGCTTCCAAGTAAAGGCCTAAAGATTAGACAAGATACTAAAGCTAACTAACACTGCCACAGTTCAAGGCTTGTGAAAATTTGTAGCTAGTGGCTAATTTATACTTGAAATTTACAAATATAAAATTCAATTTTCAGTGAATATTTAAGCAAAATTGAAGAGCAATATAATTGATATTTTGCTGTCTGTTTGAGATGATGTACTTAGATTTTGGGATGATAAACTTTGACACAGAGTTAAGACGAAATAGGAATTCTTTCAATGCTCTCAATCGTTGCCTATCTTCTTCAACTTACTCTTAACTATTGACTGGCTATAATAGTTAAAAAGTCAACTAATTGTCTGTCATCTCAATATTTCTGCCACCTCTTCCAATGCTATCTTTAAGGCGAGTATAGGAGATTTGAGGTGGCTTTTTTATTTTAAAGTTTTACTCCATTAATATATTTTTTCACAACAATTTGGTATACTTGAAGAAAAGCTTTTATAAAGGAGCAAAGTGAATGACACTTTATCAACAACTATTAAATAAACAAACTAAACTATCCGTCGTCGGATTAGGATACGTAGGAATGCCAATTGCGGTCGCTTTTGCCAAAAAAGTTGACGTCATTGGGTATGATTATAATGCTCAAAAAATTGACAGCTATTTACAAGGAACGGACCCAACAAATGAAGTAGGAGATCAAGCTATTAAAGAGACAACGATGACATTTACTAATGACCCATCTCTTCTAAAAGAAGCTTTATTTCATATTGTTGCTGTGCCTACGCCCATTAATTTAGATAAGACACCGGATTTAACGCCGATTATTAGTGCCACAAAAACTGTCGGTAAATATTTACAAAAAGGTTCAATTGTTGTTTATGAATCGACTGTTTATCCGGGTGTAACGGAAGATGTGTGTATTCCGCTACTTGAAGAAGTTTCAGGTCTTAAATGTGGTGAAGATTTTGCGGTGGGTTATTCTCCTGAACGCATTAATCCCGGTGACAAAGTGAATACATTAGAAAATATTGTTAAAATTATTTCTTCAACAGACGAAGAAAGTTTAGAAGAAATGGCAAATATTTATGAAATCGTCGTTAAAGCAGGCGTTCATAAAGCAAGCGACATTAAAGTAGCTGAAGCAGCTAAAGTGGCTGAAAATAGTCAACGAGATATTAATATTGCCTTTATGAACGAATTGGCTCTTGTGTTTGATCGTATGGGGATTGATACTCAAGATGTGATTGATGCCATGAATACGAAGTGGAACGCTTTAGGCTTTACACCAGGGCTTGTAGGGGGACATTGTATTGGCGTGGATCCTTATTACTTTTTATACGAAGCAGAAAATTTAGGTTACCATAGTCAAATTATTTTATCGGGTCGCCAAGTTAATGACAGCATGGGAGAGTTTGTTGCTGATTCGATGATTAAACAACTCGTTTTAACCGGCAAAAAAGTCATTGACGCTAAAGTCGCTATTTTTGGTTTAACTTTTAAAGAAAATACACCAGATGTTCGTAACTCAAAAGTGATTGATATTATCACTCGCTTAAACGAATATGGAGTTGAACCGTTAATTGTTGATCCTTATACAAGTAGTGAAGAAGCAATGGCTGAATATGGTGTGAAAGTTACACCATTAGAAGAGGTTAAAGATTTAGACGGTTTAATTTTAGCAGTTGCTCACCGCGAGTTCTTAGCTTTAGAAGACGATAAGCTGGAGTCATTTTATAACCAAACCTTGCCTAATGATGAACGCGTTCTTTTAGATGTGAAAAGTGTATTAGATAAATCATATTTTACAAATAAAGGGTATCGTTTCTGGAGACTGTAAAACTAAAAAGGATGTGTCCTTCGAAATTCGAAGAGCACATCCTTTTTTTATAGTTCTCGGCTTTTACGACGGCGTAGACGTCGTTGATGTAAGACAAAGTTTTGCATTTCAATATAAGAGTCGATTAAGAAAATCGCAATCGCAATAGCTCCTGCCACCATCATCGTTTGGACTAAATAATAATTAGCTTGTGCCAAATCCCCTTGAATAAAATACAATACTGTACGATAAATCGCAATCCCGGGCACAATTGGGAAGAATCCCGGGATATAAAACATGGTCACCGGCGCTTTAAAAACCCGAGCAAAGATTTGAGAGATAATCGTAATAACAAAAGCTGCCACAAATGCAGCTAGAACGGTATTATAATCGAGAACGAGTAAATAAGCTAAATACCCACCAGCTCCGACAAATCCAATATTTGATAATAGATGGCGGGGTAGTTCTAACGTTAAAGCAGCGCTCACTGTTGCGATAAACGCTCCAATTACTTGAATTGCTAAGCTAGCCATGGAATGAGCACCTCCGTTGATAAATAGAGCCCAAAAGCAACCCCTAAAGCGAGACTTAAACCGATCACGATCGCTTCGGTCATTCGGACGAGTCCTGAACTATAATCTCCTTTTAAAATATCCCTTACTCCATAAGTAAAAGCGGTTCCCGGGAAAAGTGGCATTAAAGCACTAACAATAATAATATCGTAATTTAAATTGCCACCCACTACCCAAATCATCATTGGAACAAGGAAACCTAATAGGGCAGTAGTCAGTGTTCCTAAAATAAAGTCATTCATCCCCACTTTATCTTGCAGCCACATCACAAAAATAACAATGAGTGCGGCAGGAAAACCAATTAAAATTTCAGGAAGCGTTCCTCCCAGTAAGACAACGAAAGAAACGACTAAAATTGCGTTAGAAATATCTTTGTCAAGGACGCTATATTCTGTTTTTTGAATATGGAGTAACAAAGAATAAGCTTCTTCATAAGTTAATTGGTTAGAGGTTAATTGACGTGAAATATTATTAACACGGTATATTTTACCTAAATGGTTTCCTCTTTCAGTAATGCGTTGAACGACGGTCATTGGTTCCATAAACTCATCATCAATCGTAATAAATAAAGCCGTTGAGTTAGAAATGACTTCTGCTGTTTGAACGCCACTTGCTTGAAGAATTCGTTTAACAGTATCTTCAGCTCGATAACTTTCCGCGTGAGATTCTAACATAATCTTTCCAGCTAAAGAGGCGACTTCTACAACTGTTTTGTAATCTTCGTTCATCTAAAGCCTCCCTTTTAAAATAATAACAAACTGACTAAATGGTAACATATTTGGTCTCACATTTAAACGTTTAAAGCATTCTTATATAAACGTGTTATAATGAAGAAACGAAGGAGTGGATGGATTGAAATTAACAAAAATTGAACAACAACGAAACAATCCAAAACGGTATTCTTTATATATTGACGGTCAATTTTATATGGGTGTTGATGAAAGTGTAGTCATTAAATTTGGACTACTTAACCCACGTCCGATCGATCAAAAGCAACTAGATGAAATTAAACAAGTAGAGTTTGAACAATCACTTTATTTAAAAGGCATTCACTATTTATCTTATGGTTTACGTACCACTAAAGAAATGCGCGATTATTTAACTAAATATTTAAAGGAACATGTTGATGAAGAAGCACTCGATTTATCTTTAGTAGAAGATATTATCAATCGCTTAACCACCCAGCGTTATTTAGACGATTTAGAGTACGCCAAAAGTTACGTCCAAAACCACGCGCTTATTAACGCTAAAGGACCTGAGCGTATTCGCATGGAGTTAGAACGTAAAGGGGTATCGTTAGATCATATTGAAGAAGGGTTACAAAACTATGATGAAGAAATGCGATTAGATAATGCCATAAAGTTAAGCGAAAAATATATTCGTACTAAAAAGCAATATAGTGTCACCATGTTAAAACAAAAGCTGATGCAGCACTTAATGCAAAAAGGATACACCCGTGAAATCATTGATCAAATTTGGGATGATTTGTCTTTTGAAGAAGCAACAGAACGACAAGATGATTTATTAGAACGAGAAGCGTTAAAAGCGCTACGACGACAAAAAAGAAAACATTCTGGTTACGAACTACAACAGCGTATTATAGCGACTTTAATGCGAAAAGGTTTTAATTATGGTGATATAAGGGAGTGGATGGATGAGCAAGAGGAGGGCTGGGATGAGTAATATAGAGGATTATATGAAAGACTGGACTGATGGGCGTATTGAAGCGTTCAGGCGCACCCTTTTAGATTGGTATGACAGCCAATCCCACACTCATCAACTGCCTTGGCGTGCTCATTTGGATCCTTATTACATTTGGGTGAGTGAAATTATGCTTCAACAAACTCAAGTTCAAACCGTGATTCCTTATTTTAACCGCTTTATTGACACACTACCAACGATTAAAGATTTAGCAAACGCCGATGAGGAGACGTTGTTATCTTTATGGCAAGGGTTAGGTTATTATTCTAGAGTTCGTAATATGCATAAAGCAGCTCAACAAATCATGAAAGATTATGATGGACAGATGCCTTCGACTTACCAAGAGTTAGTAAAATTGCCTGGAATTGGGCCCTACACTGCTGGAGCTATTGCTAGTATCGTCTTTGGCGAATCGGAACCAGCGATTGATGGGAATTTGATGCGAGTAACTGCAAGAATGTTTGAAATTGATGAAGATATTACAAAGGCGAAAACTAAACGTTTATTTTATGATATTTTAAAACGCCTTATTGATCCTAAACGTCCAGGAGACTTCAACCAAGCGATGATGGATTTAGGACGAACCATTATGACACCGGCTAACTTAACGCCAGAATTAAGTCCTATTAAAGAGTTTGATCAGTCTTATCAAAATGGCACCGCTCACTTGTATCCTGTCAAAAAGAAAAAAACAAAAGCTACCACTCACCATTATATTGCTTATGTTATTACCAATTCTAAAGGACAGTGGTTGATGACCAAACACGATGAAGGACAACTGTTAACAGGACTTTGGCATTTTCCTTTAGTTGAACAGCAATTACAAATGCAAGATGCGACGTCTACTGAGTTAATTGAACCACTACAAGAAACTTTAAAAGATGCAGTCGAAGAAGTAGACGCGACTTATCAATTAGGGACTCATCAAATGAGTTTGTTTCCAACAAATCTTGAGACGATGTTTCCTACCATTAAACACGTGTTTTCTCATCGCATTTGGTATGTTCGATTAGTGCCGATTCAAGTCCAAGACTTGACCTTAACTGAAACAGATTATCAGTGGGTTGACCGAGAAACCATTGAACAATATCCTTATTCAACGTTACAAGATAAATTGTTTAAAGCCGTCGAAGGACTTTAAATTAGAAAGGATGATTTTTTGAAACTATTATTACCTTACTTAAAGGATTATTGGAAGGAAAGTTGGTTAGCTCCTTTACTTAAAATGGCAGAAGCTATTTTAGAGCTTTTCGTTCCCTTAATTGTCGCTCATATTATCGATCACATTATTCCTTTACAAGATACGTCATTGTTATTTAAATTTTTACTTTATTTATTTGCGCTAGCGGGTATGGGGCTTGTGGCTTCATTGTCGGCCCAATACTTCTCAGCTAAATCAGCGGTTGGTGTAACCAAAGAGTTATCGAATGATTTATTCGAAAAGATTATGGCCTTAGATAAAACTCATCAAGATCATTATTCATCTTCTACTCTAGTAACTCGAATGAGTAATGATACTTACCAAGTTCAAACAGCTCTCAACTTATTTTTTAGATTGTTTTTAAGGTCACCTTTTATCGTCTTTGGTTCTTTAGTGATGGCTTGGCGAATTGACCGTCAAATGGCGCTTTATTTTGTCGGGATGATTATAGCCTTATTCATTGTTGTCGGAGGGATCAGCTATTTATCCGTCCCATTAAATAATAAAGTACGAAGCGCTTTAGATCATTTAGTGATTTTGACCCGAGAACAAATTCATGGCGCTCGTGTTATTCGCGCGTTTGCTAGACAAGAGGATGAAATTACTCAATTTGAAGAAGGGACAGCAGATCTTAAAAACCGTCAATTAGCGGTTAATAATTTATCGATTTTAACTCAACCGTTAACCTATGTTATTGTTAATACTCTTTTAATTCTTGTTCTATGGCAAGGTGGTCACTTTGTATATAACGGCCAACTCACCCAAGGAGCTCTTATTGCCTTAACTAACTATTTATTACAGATTTTAGTCGAACTGGTTAAATTAACGATGGTTATTATGACGATGAACCGGGGGTTAATTAGTTTACGTCGCATTGATGAAATTATGCAAACGCCCAGTGAAGACCAAGCTCTCTCTATTGATCATAGGTTAGAGGTAGACAGCTTAATTGCGGTTGATGATATGAGTTTTACTTATCCTAAAGCTGCGTTACCCGCATTAGAAAACATCAGTTTAACAATTCGTCCTGGAGAATATATTGGAATCATTGGCGGGACTGGTTCAGGTAAAACTACTTTAACTCAACTAATCAGTGGGGTATATGAACCAACTAAAGGACATATTGCTTATCAAACGAAGGCATTTGATCTAACAAATAAAGACTCTTTACGAGCATCGATGGCTGTCGTTCCTCAACAAGCCAACCTTTTCCAAGGGACGATTCGTTCTAACTTACTGATGGCTAAAGGGGATGCTAGTGATGAAGAAATGTGGCAAGCTTTAGAGCACGCTCAAGCAAAAGAATTTGTCGAAAAACTACCTGAAGGATTAGATGCTCCTGTAGCCACATTTGGACGTAACTTTTCTGGAGGGCAGCGTCAGCGGTTAACTGTCGCTAGAGCTTTATTAAGAAAAGTTCCGTTAGTTATTTTAGATGACTCTACATCGGCTTTAGACTATTTAACTGAAGCTAATTTAATCCAAGCATTACGCACCCATTATCCACAAACAGCGATGATGATGATTTCTCAGCGAGCTTTTTCCATTCAAGATGCTGATCAAATTTTAGTATTAGATAATGGTCAACAAGTTGGTTTAGGCCGTCACGAAGAGCTGATGAAAGAAAGTCAAATTTACCGTGAAATAGTTGAATCTCAAGAAGTTAAAGAGGTGAATCAAGATGGAACAAACTAATCAATCAACTTTTAAACGATTCATATCTTTACTGTTAACTTCTAAAGGTTGGGCCAGTTTAGCCGTCATTGGTTCGATTATTCAAGCAGGCATTACCATTTATATTCCTGTTCTTCTTGGACGGGCTGTGAACGTTGTCGTTACTAAAGGAATGGTTGATTTTGTTCAGTTAAAGTATATTTTAATGCAAATGATTCTGTTAACGTTAATTAATACCGCAATCCAATGGCTTAACCCTTGGATCTATAACCGAATTACTTTTAATATGACCCAAAGGTTACGAGATCAAATGATGCATAAATTGCATCACGCACCTTTATCTTATATCGACCAACAACCGATCGGGCAATTAGTCAGTCGGATGATTACGGATACGGAACAATTAGCCGACGGAACGTTAATGATCTTTAACCAGTTTTTACTGGGAGTTTTAACGATTTTAATGATGATGGTCTCGATGTTAAGACTCGATTTGTTGATGATGTTACTCGTAGTTGGCTTAACTCCTTTATCTTTATTTGCAGCACGTTTTATCGCTAAAAGAAGCTATCTTTTATTTAGAGAGCAATTATCTAAGCGCGGTGATTTAGGACAGGTCATTGAAGAAAATATCCAACAACAAGATGTCGTTCGTTTATTTAGTTATCAACAGCCCGTTGTCGATCGCTTTAAAAAACAAAATGAAGATTATAGTTCAACAACGCTGCAAGCAATTTTCTATTCTTCTACGACAAACCCTACGACCCGGTTCATCAACGCTTTAATTTATGGATTGATTACTTTTGTCGGAGCCACTCGAATTATTAATGGCCAATTTACGATTGGGGAACTGGTGACCTTTTTAAATTATGCGACTCAATATACGAAGCCATTTAATGACGTTTCTAACGTTTTAGCTGAATTACAAAGTGCTTTAGCCAGTGTGGAACGGATTTTTGATATTTTAGATGAGCCAGAAGAAAAAGAAACCAGTCAAGCTCAATTAGATCTTTCGAAGGTGGAAGGTGAAGTTGACTTTAATCATGTTGATTTTAGTTATGTACCTGGTCAAGAGCTTATTCAAGATTTCAACTTGCATGTAGAACCAGGACAAACTGTAGCCATCGTCGGTCCAACAGGGGCGGGTAAATCAACTTTAATTAACTTATTGATGCGCTTTTATCCAGTCAATAGTGGTTCTATTGAATTGGACGGCTATTCCATTGAAGACTATACAAGAAATAGTGTGCGTCAAGCGTTTGGGATGGTACTACAAGAAACATGGCTTAAAGTAGGGACGATTCATGATAATATTGCCTATGGCAACCCAACGATGAGCCGTGAAGAAGTCATCGAAGCAGCTAAACAAGCTCACGCTCATCACTTTATTAGTCAACTACCTGACGGTTATGACACCGTTTTAGGCGGGGATGATTCCATGTTATCTCAAGGGGAGCAACAACTACTATCCATTGCGCGTGTGTTTGCTGCCTTACCCCATATTTTAATTCTTGACGAAGCCACTTCTTCAATCGATACGCGAACGGAATTACTCATTCAAGACGCTTTTAGTCGTTTGATGGAAGGAAAAACAAGCTTTATTATTGCCCACCGTTTGTCTACCATTCAATCAGCTGATATTATTTTAGTCTTAAAAGATGGACAAGTGATTGAACAAGGAAATCATGAAACATTAATGAATAAAAAAGGTTTTTATTACGAAATGCAGTCAAGCCGTGGCTAAATTCTTTCTAGATTTTAGCGAAAAAATTTGTTACGATATAGTCGTATTACAAGAATGAAAACGGATACATACTGTTATTTTAGATGGGTACCTTTTTGGCGGAAAATATTTTCAAGTTTTTGAAGTTGACTTATGTTATACTAGAACAGTGTTCAAGATGAGAAGAATAACTCTCTCATCAACTATCTTCTAGAAAGTAGGGCAAGTGATGAAGCAGCCAAAAGAAGGGGAATTCATCACTATTCAAGGTTATAAACATGACGGTTCATTGCATCGAACATGGCGCGATAATATGGTCTTAAAAACAAGCGATCAATCAATTATTGCTTGTAATGATCATACTCTCGTAACAGAAGCTGATGGAAGACGCTGGGTCACAAGAGAAGTAGCGTTGTTGTATTATCATAAACACTTTTGGTTTAACATTATTGCAATGTTAAGAAAACGTGGCGTAACTTATTACTGCAACTTAGCTTCACCATATATATTAGATAATGAAGCACTTAAATATATCGACTATGATCTAGATATTAAAGTCTTTCCAGACGGAGAGAAGCGTCTTTTAGATGTGGATGAATATGAATTGCACGGTAAACTTTACAATTATCCGCCAGAAATTGACCGGATTTTGAAATACAATATTCAAGAACTGGTTCGCTGGATCGAAGAAGAAAAAGGGCCCTTTGCCCCTGGATTTGTGGATATTTGGTATGAGCGTTACTGTCAATTATCCCACCGTCATAAAAACAATATAACTAAATAGGATGAAAGCTCAAACATACCCAAAACTAACTTGAGAAAATCAAGCGTCGCGTACAGTACAATCTGTACGCGGTTTTTATTTTGACTGGAGGAAAACAAATGACACAACCAAAAGCCCCTTATTATATTCACTACACCCCTGAATTTGACGAAAAATATGCCACAGAGGTTCCTTTAGGCGCTTTATATACTAAGGAACAAACTACTTTTAGAGTATGGGCTCCTACCGCAGCAAAAGTGGAACTCGTTGTTTTTGAAGATTTATATGGCTACGAAAAAGATCGTTACGAGATGGAGTTAAAGGATAATTACTACGAACAGATTATTTCAGGAGATTGTCATTTACTGACTTACGTTTATGAAATTACTTACCAAGAAGAAGATCAATCCCTCACTCAAGAAGTCACAATGGATCCATACAGTAAAGCGGTCACCGTTAATGGCCAGCGAAGTGTCGTTGTTGATTTATCTAAAACAAATCCTGCTGGATGGGATGAAGAAGGGCGAATGGAACCTTTTGAAGACGTTTCTAAAGCGGTTATTTACGAAGGAAGTATTCGTGACTTTACGATGAGTCCTGAAAGTGGCTCGTCTTATCCAGGTAAATTTTTAGGGCTAACTGAAAAGGGAACAACAAACACTGTCGGTGACAGTACCGGGTTAGATTACTTAAAAGAGTTGGGAATTACCCATGTGGAACTACTACCTTTTTATGACTTTGATAGTGTTGATGAGACGACGATTGATGCTTATAACTGGGGGTATGACCCGTTAAACTACAACGTTCCGGATGGTACTTTTGCGGTGAATCCTTATGATCCAGTCGGTTGTATTAAAGAGGCTAAACAAATGATTCAGTCTCTTCACGATGCAGGGTTACGGGTTATTATGGATGTTGTCTATAACCATGTATATGAAGTGGAAAGTCAAAGTTTTCATAAAATAGCTCCCGGCTACTTTTTTAGACATTTAAAAAATGGCACGCTATCGAATGGAACGGGCGTGGGAAATGATACTGCCTCTGAACGGGCCATGATGCGCCGTTATATCGTTGAAAGTGTGGTTTACTGGGCTAAAGAATATAAAATTGATGGTTTTCGTTTTGATTTGATGGGGATTCATGATGTAGAGACGATGAACCAAGTCAGAAAAGCATTAGATGAAATTGATCCAAGTATTATCATTTTAGGTGAAGGTTGGATTTTAAATACGCCATTAGCTCCATTTGATAAAGCAAATTTGGAAAATGCCAGCCAAATGCCACGCATCGCTCACTTTAACGATAAGTTAAGAGAAGCTCTAAAAGGAAGCGACTTCGAAAAAGATTCCAGAGGGTTTGTTAACGGAGAGTGGTATCAAGAAGTGGTGGTCGCGGAACAAATGCTGGGTGGTAATTCCAAGCAGTTTTTATCGCCTTTACAACTCATTCAATATATTGAAAGTCATGACAACCAAACTTTATATGACAAATTAAAAAGTGCCGATCCTGACAGTTCTGAAAGTGAATTAAAACGTCGCCACCTACTAGCGACAGCTTCTATTTTACTTTCTCAAGGAATTCCATTTATTCATGCGGGCCAAGAGTTTTTACGTACTAAACAAGGCGTAAGAGACTCTTACAATCAACCAGATATTATTAATCAACTGGATTGGCAAATGAGAAGTGTACATAAAGATAGTGTGGAGTTTGTTAAAGGACTTATCGCTTTAAGACGTCAAGAACCATTGTTGCGTCAAACGTCTTATGAAACGATTCAACAAACAAGTGAAATTATTCGCGCTGCTTATGAATTTGTTACGTTAAAACTAGAAAATGAAACAGAACGAATTGTGATTGTTTTAAACGCTCAAGGAAATGTGTTAAATGCTTCAATTCCTGCGGGAGAATATCAAGTTTTAGTGAAAGGGTCTAAAGTTACACTCGATGATCCGACAACGATTAACGTAACGGACCGTGTAGCCGTCGATCCAGATGCGGTGTTAGTTCTGAAAGAGCAACTTTAATATTAAATATTTTAATTAACAATAAGTGTGTAGATTTAAGTCATTCTAAACAAAAAATGTAAAACGGGTTGCCTTTTTAAAGTATTTCCTTATAATAGGTCTACTAGAGTAAAATATATTTTACTCTAGCGATTTGCCAAAGAAGTAGAACTTTCTATTTCTAGTGACATAGCAATTAAATATGACTGACAGCTTCTTTTGACCCGCCAGTTAGAAAGAGGTTGTTTGATTGGATAGAAGAAATCTCGAGAGCATTCTTTCCTTTTATAAGCCATACTTAACTGCTATTGGCAAGATGACAGATAGAATTTTTAAATATGCCAGTTAAATGATAAACGAGATCATTTAAGGTCGAAGAATTTAAGCCAGAAATTCAACGACCGATGCATATTTTTAAATTCAGAGTAAGTGGGTTTTCCACTAAACATATAGCACACGATCTCCAAACGTGTGGAACCTCAATCGTAGGAATGAGCGATTGGGGTTTTATTTATTTTATAGCACAAGGAAATAAGACGCTTGCAAATATGTGGTTTGGCTATATAATCAAACATAGACCTATGTTTAAACTAAGAAAGAATAAATATTTTTATTTATAATCAATTTAGATAAAATATTCAGGAGAGATGAAATGCTAGGAAAAAATAATAACTATTTAAAACGCCTCAACGACGGTCAACATGTTCGTCGTTTTGGTATTCGTAAATTAACGGTTGGTGTTGCGTCAGTTACCGTCGCTTCAATGATCTTTTTAGGTTCAAACGCTGTATTAGCGTCGGCCGAAGAAGTGAGCCAAGATATTGAAATGGCTCAAGAAGGAGCTGGAGACATGTTTGAACAAGAGCCTTCTTTTGATCAATTACAAACTGAACCTGAAGCAGAGACTTTTGAGCAACCTCAAGTTCATGAACCTCAAGTAGAGCCAATGGTCGAAGAAGAGTCAGCACCAGCTCCAACTGGCACGTTCTTTAGAGCAGCCGATATGAATGCTGAACCAATGGTCGTAGCAGAGACAACCGGACGTGATATTAGTAATGAAATTACGGTTGATGCGAAATTAACGTTTGATGATAAAGATGGAGACGGGAAATTAAATGCTGTCGGCGGTAACGGGCTAGAAATCGAGTCGACTAACTTCACTTTTGATGCGACGATTCCGAATAATGCTAAAGCCGGAGACTATTTCGACGTTACTTACACTCCTTCTCTATCAGTTTCACCGGTTAATCCGAACGACGTAACCAATGGTCGCGATCCAATTACTGGAATCCAAATCGGGGTCAACGATCCTAATACAGGTGAATTAATTGCATCGGTTCCAGACTTCCGTGATGAGTATAAAATCCGTTACACATTAACCAACTACGTTGAAAGATATACCAATGTAAAAATAAAGCAAGAATACCATCATAACTATGACTACAAAAACACGCCAAACTCAGGCGAATATGAAGTCGGATATACGATCGGTGGTAAAAAATATGCTGATACGAAATACATTGATTATGCTGCCACTGCTGAACATTTGAAGGATGAGTATGGTGTAACTAATCAGATTTTAGAAATTGTTGATAATAAAAATTATACAATCATTTCCTATTATAATCCGGATAATGTCCAACTTGCAGACGGTGCTACAGGATATATCTATGAACGCCATGCAAAAGACATGATTAACCCGATGAAAATGCAAGAAGCAGAAATTAAAATTTATGAAGTAGACCAAGGGAGTACTTTACCTGACAGTCACTACTTTATTCCAGAAGAAGTACAAGCTAGAGATGTAACAACAGAAGTGAATGTGTTGAAGCATGCTAAAGTAGGCTATAAATTCACTTTAATTAATCCAAGCAAGACGTATGTAGCTGTTGTTAAAGGAATTGCTGAAGATGTTGAACCTGGACAAACGCGTCTGTTTGCAACCGAAGCAGCATTAGCAAGATCATCAACAACTATACCCACTTCTTTTAAAAACTCTGCTATCGCTACGGTTGCAGGTGGTGCTACTGGACAAGGGACTGAAAAGCCAGGTTCATTCAAAGAAAACCACATCTACTACGATAAAGTCTTAAACTTTGATGGTTCGCTAAAAGAATCGACAGAAAATAAAGAACTGTCTAAATATGGAACAAACATCCAAGAAGGTCCAGATAGCGAGAAATACAATTCCTCTATCCAACCTGAAGACTACAAACACACCCAAACTACCCCATCAACCAACATTCCAGATCCAAAGCTAGAAGAAGACGGTTCACTCATCGGCCAAAACTTCATTCCAGGGGTTGACCAATCGGTGACTTACGTCTACGAAAAAGAAGTGCAACCAGGCCGTTTCAGCGAGGAGCACCATTATTACATCATCGAGTTGGATGAAAAAGGAGTTGCTTTTGGTACTCCGATTGAACAAACTGAATTAGCAAAGACACCTGCTTACAAAGAAGACTTTGCTGATAAAGGTGGATTCACTTCACAAATTAAGCCCGAAGACGGATACGAATATAAAGATACCAAAACCGTCACGGAGAACTTCGCAAACGAAACAACGAAAGATGACAATGGAAACGTCAACGGCGACTACGTGCCTGGCGTTCATCAAAAAGTCATCTACAACTACTATAAAGAAGTTCAAGTCTTAGGCGCGTTTGTGGACCATCATAAATACGATGAAGTGACGAAAGATTTCTTTGGAAAAGAAGTTAAGCGCGATGAATTAGAGGACTTCGCTTCTGATGCGGTCACGGGACGCGCGGATCAAACATACACCACCTAGAGACGCCCTCATGATGGTTGGATGATAACTTTGAATTAGTGACGTCAGAGGCGAAAGCGGTGCGAAATTCGATGAGAATGGCACTCCAACAGATGGGAACTTTATCCCTGGCGTCACACAAGAGGTGTTCTATGAATATGAGCGCATCATCCAACCAGGTCGTTTCGAAGATACGCACAAATACTTTGTGGAGTACCTTGACCAAGAATGAAAAGTCGTAAAAACCGTCCCAGTGACTGAAGCAACTTTCACTAAAGATTTCCAGGAAGGCTTACGCGATGATAAGAACTTTACCGCGACAAAAGAAGAAAAGACAGCCACTGATTTAAGCAATGAACTCCAAGGATTTGAGCGTTACGAAGATATCCTTGAGATGAACGGAACGTTTGAATACCGCAATACTTCAGACCATGATTTAGAATCTGAGAATTATGTCAATGAAGATACGGGTGTAGTTGATGGTAAATTTGTGGCAGGGAAGTTACAAAAGATTACTTACAACTACTACTTACAAGTTCCATCGGTTGAAACCGGAAAATTCGTTGAGCATCATGAATATTATGATGTAGAAAAGAACTTTGAAGGCGTTGAAACCAGTCGCGAACTGAACCAAGAAAAGACGAACAGTGTCACCGGTATTACTTCTGAAGGTCCGGAGGAAGAAACCTATCACTCTGCCCTTCAAGAAGGCGATGGTTATAAAGTCAATAAAGAAAAAACAGAAACGAAACTAATTGTTGAACCTAAATTTGACGAAGATGGCACACTTCAAGGAAATGAGTAGATTGCTGGGGAGACTCAAGAAGTAACCTATGTTTACGAAAAAGTTCGTCAACCAGGTCGTTTCCAAGATACACATCGTTATTTCATTCAGAAAGTCGACATGAATGGTGACTTAATCGAGACAGTTGAAGTTGGAGATTTAAAACATACAAATACCTATCAAGAAGGTTATCGTAATGAGACTTCATTTGAGGCGACGAAAGATGAGAAGAACGACTTCGAATTCCGTCATTTCTCTGACAGTAAATCTTTAGAAACACAAGATTATGCGGATGAAGCTGCTGGTACAGTTAGCGGTGAGTTCGTTGCGGGCCAAATGCAAGAAATCACCTTTAACTACTATAAACAAGAAGTTGTCGAAGGTACGTTCCAAGAACATCACAAGTATTACGATGTTGAGAAGAACTTTGAGGGCGAAGAAGTCGAACGGACCGAAGCTGAGAATATCTCAGATGAAGTTAAAAAAGGAACGGAAGATGAGTCCTTTACAACGCAAGAACGTCCTAAAGATGGCTATGACTTAGTTAAGGTTGAAGGTACCGAAGGAACGAACTACAACCAAGACGGAACCGAAGCAACCGATAACTTTGTCGCGAATGAAAAACAAGAAGTGACTTATACTTATGAAAAAGTCCGTCAGCCAGGTCGTTTCGAAGACACCCACGAGTACTACATTGTGTATACAGATGCGGAAGGCAAAGAAACACGTCGCGAGAAAGTTTCTGAACATACGAATGAATTCCAAGAAGGTTTCCGCGATGAAGACCGCTTTACCGCAACGATCGAAGAAAAAGATGGCTTTAAATTTGAAAAGTTGAAGGAGCGGATGGTCTAGAAAAACCTGAGTACTATGCTGATGGTAATACCAACGGAACTTATGTCCCAGGTGAATACCAACGCATTACGTATGTTTATACAAAGACCGAGCGTGATCCTGAAACGATTCAACCAGGAACGTTCCAAGAGCATCATAAGTACACTGAATACTTCAAAGACTTTGAAGGCAATCTCTTAGAAGATGAAACAGTCGTTGAAACGGTGGATGGTGAACAGACGGAAGGTCAGGAAAGCGACCAATATACCACGTCACAACAACCAAAAGGTGGCTTTGAATTGAAAGATGTGCATGGAGATGAAGGTGTAGCGTTTAACAAGGATGGTTCACAAGCAAATGGAAATTATGTCCCTGAAACGCATCTTGATGTCTACTATGAGTACGAAAAAGTAACGCAACCAGGTCGTTTCAGCGAAGAACATCATTACTTCATCGTTTATCAAGATGAAAATGGAAATCCTGTCGATGCAAACGGCAATCCGGTTGAAGCAGGTCAAAATATTGTTGAACAGACTGATCTGTTAGACAAACCTGACTTTATCGAAGCATATCCAGGTACCAACTTTGCTTCGACAACGAAAGAAAAAGATGGCTATGTTTACAATCATGAAGACACGACAACGAATGGATTTGTTGAAGATACTGTGATTGATACAAACGGAAATGTCACTGGAGATTATGCGCCAAGTATTCATCAGTCTGTTGTATATAACTACTATAAGACGCAAGTCATTCCGACTACCCCTGTCGTGGAAGAAGGTACGTTCGAAGAACATCATAATTACTTTGATGTCGAAAAAAAAAGACTTTGACGGAAATGTTGTTGACCGAACCAAGAATGAAGAAACATCTTACACTTCAGATCGTTCAACCGGTCAAGCCGAAGATATCTTTACGACGGTCAAAGATGAGCGCGATGGTTATGAATTTACCGAAGTGACTGACGCGACTGAAGGCACTCCATTTGATGAAAATGGTGAGCCAACTGAAGGTCATTATATTCCTAGCGAAAACCAGTCTGTCACCTATGAATACGAAAAAGTGCGCCAACCGGGTCGCTTCCAAGATACGCACAAATATTTCATTGAGAAAGTTGATGAAAACGGAAATGTGTTAGAAATTGTGGAAGTAACCGAGATGGAATATACCAACGCGTTCCAAGAAGGCTTCCGCGGCGAGACACAATTCGTGGCGGGCAAAGACGAAAAAGACGGCTTTGTCTTCAGATACAATTCTGACAGTGTGTTAGAAAGACCTGAATATAATCAAGATAGTATCGTTCGAGGTGAGTATGTTGCAGGTGTCATGCAGGAGATTACTTATAATTACTTCAAACAAGAAGTAGTTCCAACGACTCCAGAGACTCCTGAACCAGAGGTTCCTGAAAAACCAGAAACCCCTGAGCCAGAAGTTCCAGAGACACCTGAAACTCCTGAACCAGAAGTTCCAGAGACGCCGGAAACTCCAGAACCAGAAGT
>NZ_FNEL01000021.1 GCF_900100125.1 Dolosicoccus paucivorans
TTTCACCTCTGATCGTGGGAAAGAATTTGCTTGTTATTCAGACATCGAACAACAAAACATCGCTTTTTACTTTGCGGATGCTTACAGTGCCTGGCAGAGAGGGACTAACGAGAATTCCAATGGATTACTCAGAGAATTTTTCCCTAAACGCACAGATCTAGCTAAAATTACGGAACATGATCTTTTCAATGCGCTATGGTTGATAAACAATCGACCTAGAAAATGCTTAGATTTTAAAACACCTTTTGAAGTACTCATGCACGAACTCGTTCAGTTAGAATAACTTTTTGTCGCAATAATTATTGCAATTCATCATAAAAATAAAAAAATCCCAACTACTCCGAAGAATAGTCGGGATTAATCTATTATTTATAGAGGCTCGATCGTTAATAATTAGTCTTCTTTACGACGACGTGCTACTAATCCTAAACCGGCTAGCACTGACATTGCTGCTGTACCTAATAAAGCGGCATTGTCTGCTTCACCTGTTTCTGGAAGTACACCTGCTTTGTCAGAATCTGTTGCTTGAGTATCCTGTGCAGTTGATTTGTCTGCTTCAACTTGGCCAGCTTCAGACTTATCAAGCTCTGGACTTTCAGCTTCTGGTTTATCAGTCTCTGGAGCTTCAGTTTCTGGCTTATCAGTTCCTGGTTTGTCAGTCTCTGGAGCTTCAGCTTCTGGCTTATTAGTTCCTGGTTTATCAATCTCTGGAGCTTCAGCTTCTGGCTTATCAGTTTCCGGTTTGTCAGTTCCTGGTTTGTCGGTCTCTGGAGTTTCAGTTTCTGGCTTATCAGTTTCTGGCTTATCAGTTTCTGGCTTTTCAGTTCCTGGTTTATCAGTTTCTGGTTTTTCGACTCCTGGCTTGTCAGGTGTTTCTGTGTCTTGGGAATCTACCTTCACCACTTGATATACCCAAGTCACTTGACCAGTTTCTTCATCTACAACACGCTTGTAATCATACACCACATAGCCGTCTTCTTTTAGATAACCTAAATGAGTGTTTAATGCGTCGTAGATGTTCGCTTCTTCCATATCAAAGAAGTCATATAGTTCTCTAATAACGTTACCGTTATGATCAACTTCTACAATATGACCAACATGTTCTACTTGAATATCTTCATCTTGGCTATCTTCTTGAGCTTTACGCACTTCGTACACCCAAGTAACTGATCCATTCTCATCCACTACACGACTATAGTCAATGATTTGGAATCCGTCTTCTTTTAGGTAACCTAAGTGAGTGTTCAACGCATCGTAGATGTTTGCTTCTGATTCATCTGCGAAATCGTATAGCTCTTTGATAATATTTCCGTTTTCATCCACTTGTACAATGTGTCCAAAGTGTTCTACAGAAATCGCTGGTTTTTCAACAATTAAATCTCCACCTGGAATAATATCAGTTGTTCCATCTGGGTAAGTAATGGTTGTATCACCATTGTTACCCACTTCGATATCAGTTCCTTCTGGGAAGTTGTCTTTGTTAGACTCTTGAACATTATTCTTAACTTCATCTTTTTCTGCTTGAGTTAAGTTGTCTTTGTCTTCAACTTCAACTTTATCCCCTGGAAGAATTGGTTCGTATTTTTCATTATCTGGGGTTTCAACTTTATCAGCTACACCAGTAATAACAGTCACTTGGCCTGTTCCATCACGGTTAGAAATCATATCTAAGATGTCTTGAACGGAGATTTCCATTTGACCTTCTGCAGCTGCTCTGAACATTGCTCCTACTGGAATAGCGTTATCTTCAGTTACCCAATGAGCATTTTCGTAGCCTTCAAGAGCGACTAATTCAGGTGTGTTAATTTGATCTGCTGTTACAACAGTGTGTTTCTTAATATCAATAACAACTGTAGTAAAGTCTTCTACACCTTCACCACTATTGAAAATAACACGGTCATAACCTTCTGGGATCGGTTGATTTACATCGTTATGAATTAAAACATCTTCACGATTATCTACTACGTTGACATCGACTTCAACTTGATCAGTTGTCCCATCTGGATAAACAACTAAAACAGTTCCTGTTGATGTTCCTTCTTGAGAAACGTTTGGTTCTTCTTTCCATAAGAAGTCTGTTCCTTCTGGTAGATCGTCTTTATTTACAATCGCATCTTCAGCGTTTGGAACGACATTAATTTCAGTTTCTAAGTCGTTATTTGCTTCAGGCGTGTAAATTTCAGCATCTGTCATTGGTGTGACTAAGTCTTTTCCTGGGATGATATCTGTTGAGTTATCTGGATAAGTAATAGTTACATCACCATTGTTGCCAACTTCAACATCTGTTCCTTCTGGGAAGTTGTCTTTATTAGCTTCTTCAACTTTATTCTTAACTTCTTCTTTTTCAGCGTCAGTTAAGTTGTTTTCGTCCACTACAGGTGTTTTTTCTGCTGGTACTTCAGGCGTTGTTTTTTCAGCATCTGTACGGCTGTCTGTAACAGTAATTGTTACTTCTTGTTCTTCCATTGATTCATCTGGATAGATAACAATAACATTACCTGTGGTTGTACCTTTAGTGTCGACGTTTGGTGTTTCTTCCCAAACAACTTTTGTTCCTTCTGGCAATTCATCAAAGTTTTCAATCGCATCTTTAGCAGACGGTACTTCACCTAATTCAGTTTCTACATCTTGGAAGTTTGGTGTGTACTTATCGGCATCTGATTTTTGAACAACTAAGTCTTCGCCTGGAATAACTTCTGTTGATTGATCTGGATAAGTGATCGTTGTATCACCATTATTGCCAACTTCAATTTCTGTATTTTCAGGGAAGTTGTCACGGTTTGCTTCTTCAACTTTATTCTTAACTTCCTCTTTTTCAGCATCAGTTAAGTTTGTCACATCATCAACTGGCGTTTTTTCTGCTGGAATATTTGCGTCGTATTTCTCATCATCTGAACGATTATCGACAACGTTTACTGTCACGTCCACTGTATCCGTTGTACCATCTGGATAAACGACTAATACTGAACCTGTTGATTTACCAATTTCAGAAACATTTGGTTGTTCTCTCCAAATATATTCTGCATCTGCCGGTAAATCATCTTTATTAGTAATTAAATCTTCAGCGTCAGGAACAACGTTTAAATCAGTGTCTGTAACATCCGTTTCAGGTGTATACTTCTCAGCATCTGTCATTTCAACCACTAAATCAGTACCTGGAATCGTATCAACTGAGTTATCTGGATAAGTAATTGTTGTATCACCATTATCTCCCACAACGACATCTGTACCTTCAGGGAAGATATCTTTATTAGATTCTACAACTTTATTCTTAACTTCTTCTTTTTCAGCATCTGTTAAGTTATTTTCATCCATTACAGGAGTTTTCTCTGTTGGAATTTCTGGTGTTACTTTTTCAGCGTAATCACGGTTATCTGTGACGTTAACGGTAACTTCGTGTTCTACTACTTCACCTTCTGGAGTAGCAACAATAACTGTTCCTGTTACTGTTCCCTCTGCAGAGACATCTGGAGTCACTGACCAACCAGCTTTTGTTCCTTCAGGTAAATCGACAAAGTTTTCCACTACTTCTTCAGCATTTGGAACTTTTCCGATTGTTGTATCAATCTCATCTTTGAATACTGGTTTGAATGGCTCTTCAACTTCTTTTTCCACAACATTAATTGGAACATCAACTTCAAATGGCTCTTCAATTCCTGGAACGGTTACTACTACTGTTCCTGTTGTTTCGCCAACAGTTGAAGTGTTTGGTGATTCTTTCCACTCAAATGTTGTGCCATCTGGCATACTAGCATTGTTTTCAATAGCTTCTTTTGCACTGTCGACATCTTGAGTTAAATCATGGCCTTGTTCAACTTCAATTGGTGTATTGACCGCTTTAGGCACTTCAATCACATTGACAAGAACTTCTTCTTCAAACATCTTTCCATCTGGAGTAACCACTGTTACTGTACCAGTAGATTGACCAACTTCATTAATTGTTGGATTTTTTGACCAACCTGCAACTGAGCCTTTAGGTAATGAATCAAAGTTCTCAATTGCAATTTCTGCGTCAGGTAATTTACCAAGTGTTGTAGTGATCTCTTCTGCAAACTCTGGTGTTACTGTTTCTTCTGCTACTTTTTCAGTGACATTAATTGGAACTTCAATTTCAAATGGTTGGTCTCTATTAGGAATTGTTACGACCACTGTTCCTGTCGTTTGACCAACTGCTGAAGTATCTGGTGCTTCTTTCCACTCAAATGTTGTGCCTTCTGGCATTTCAGCATTATTTTCAATCGCATTTTTCGCACTATCAGCGTCTTGAGTTAAGTCAGTATCTTGCTCAACTTCGATTGGTTTTTCAACTGCTTTAGGCGCTTCTTTGACTTTAGTAGTAAACATTTCTGGGTTTTGGTAACGTTCATCGCTTGGAATGACACGAACAGTTAAATCTTCCCCAGCGTTTCCTACTGATTTACCTTCTGGAATGTTAAACCCAATGTCTTGAACTCCTGTAAATGGTTGACCCTTTTCATCAACAGCGTCAACTGTAGTCGTCGCGATAACTTCGCCTGCTTGGTTCACCAATTCAACAGTGTTTCCAGAACCTGCTAATTCATGCAAGTGAACTTGACCAGTCACAACCGTGTCACCTTCAAATGGTGCATTTAAAGTAGGTTCGCCAATAAATGGACTTGTACCTTGATTAGCTTCAATTTCGTCGGCTTTACCGTCTCCATCAATATCTTGAAGTTGATAAACTCCTGTTCCATCAGAGTTAGGAATTAACTTATCATTGGCGTCTGTAAACCAAGCGCTAAATAAGAAATCATCACCGAATGGCTTACCTTCAGCAACGCCGGCTTCTTCTTTTAATTCTTCAAGAATTTCATTTAGTGGTTTGTTTAATTTATAAACAACACGAGAAAAGTTTGGACGGTATGAAGTATTGTCCATATTCACAATATTAGTGAAATCATTGTCCGTATATGACCCTACCCCGTAGTTAGGATGGCCTTCACGCCGCTCAATCGCTAGGTCAGCTACTTTATAGTTACTACGATCATCAATCCCAAACCCTGGTTGAACAGAAGTTGCACTTCCTAAATAGTGTAGCTCGATGCCATCAATGTATTTAACAAGACGTGGATCGGCTTTGAAGTTAATATTCCATGGTTTGTCTTTTGCGTTAATGCCGTAATAGAAACTACCATTTTTCGTTAGTTTTTGGTCGACAACAATCGCGTCCACACGTTTACCGTCTTGTGTGATTTTTTCATGGTTCGTAATAACTCTTGCTTCTACCCCGGCATGTTTGTAGACATCTTTATTACTTTCAGAAATCTCACCGGGATCATAATCATCAATACCATTTACTCTAAAGTATCCTGTCGTATCAATCCCAGAAACAATTTTTCCGTCATCTTTTTTAGACGTTAAATAGACACGATACAATAACTTGTCTGATGTTAGTTTATCATCGCCAATTTCAGCTAAAATTTCATTAACTGGCTTTTCAAAATGAATGATTCCGTCTTCAGCAGCTGTAGGGCCTAATGTCCAACCTCCAGCGAAAAGTCCTTCGCTTGCACGAATGTAGTTAACTTGCCAAATGTTTGTTGAACGACCGAGATTATCATTTTTTCTAACTAATACTCGGCGTGTTCTACCGTTATCCGCATTAACATCAATTTTAGTAATGTACTGAGCTAGTCTTTCGTCAATTTGTAAGTTAACGACCCAGTTACTTGTTGAAGCAGCAACGTTGTGTTGAGCTAACATTTCAAAGCCTGCTTCATTTGTGTCATTACTTTTATCTAAGTTTTCAGGGTTGAACTGTAAGTTTTGGAAGTTGTAACCACGGCCTGTTTCGCCTAATTCTTCGGCAAATGTGTTCTCAGATGCATCTTTGACACCCACTTGTCCGTCAAAAGGCTTATCAGAAACTTCTGGTTCTTCAGCATTAACTGCTTGCATTTCAATATCAGCAACATCTAATTCCTTGTTTGTTTCTGAGTCACTTGAATCTGCTGGTCGTTGTTCTTGTTCTTCTTTTTGACCTGATTCTAATTGATCGGCAACAATTTCGTCTTCTACAACACCTTTTACCTGTGACGTGTCTTCTTGGAAAGAAGTAGGTTCTGGTGTTTGCGTATCAACGGGCGGTAAATCTTCTAGTGGTAAATCAGGTAATTCACTCGTACCACCTTCAACCATTCCAGATACTTCTTCTTGTCCTGGTTGCATTTCTGCTTCAGCGGACGCTAATACAGCATCTGAACCAAAGAAGATACCTGCCGCAATCGCAACCGATGCAACTCCAACATTAAATTTACGAATCCCGAAATGTTGAACTTTCGTTCCACGTTTCATTGTTCGCATATATGTGTTTTTCTTACTAAACATACTAAATAATTCCTCCAAAATAATCGTTTGTTTTTGTAATTATTCTATTTTGTCTAATGGACATTTTAAAATCATCTATTTCAACAGTTTTGTCGAGATAGCAGATTATAATTGATCCAAACAAAATGTTAACTGAGTTTACTTTAGCACTAATATATATATGACGTAATCAACACAAAATAGTGATATGTCACATTCACAAACTCTCTCATTTGCACATTAAATCCAATTTGTTGTCATAGTAGACATAAATCGGATTTACATAAGAATATTTTTATTATATTTTCTATCGATTTAATTTAATTATTATCGAAGTTTTAGAATCTTATTCGAGTTTAACTCAGTTTTTTATCACAAACCTCTTTTTGTTCTCTTTATCTTGATTTACTAGAAGTTATTTTGGTCAACAAAAAAACCGTCCTCATCGGACGGTTCTATTTAAATTCTTCTTAAAATGGCATTGACCACATAATGAAGGAAGTAGTAACTTGCCTTTAAAAATGGCAATCCTTCTAAATGATGGTACAAATACCATGTTCGTTTGAGAGCACCAAACTTATTACTGGAAATTGATCCTTGAACTTGGCGATAATAATTTAGCACTTCATTCAAGCCGTAAGCTTTCACTCCTCGCTCGCGCATTAACATGAGCCAAGTCGCTGTGTCTTGTCCTTTACGAACTAAAGGCATTTGAAAAGGTCCTACCTTTTGTCGATCAATCATTACGGTTGAACAAGCGATAGAGGTATTTTTGAGTAAATCATAATACCCTAGTTCTAAAGGCAAATTCACTCGGTCTTTTCGAATGTCTCCTTCTTCAGTCATTAAAGCAAAGTTGGTATAAGTAAAGTCATATTGATTTTCTTGCATAAATTCCAGTTGCTTTTCTAACTTTTGGGGGTGCCATACGTCATCGGAATCAATGAAAGCAACGTAACGACCTCTTGCTTCATCTAATCCTGCATTGCGGGCAACTGCCGCGCCACCATTTTCAGGTAAGTGAATGAGTTTTAAACGTGGATCGTTTTGCATTAATTCTTCAATTAACGCCACACTATTATCTGGTGTTTGATCATTGACTAAAATCATTTCCCATTGTTGAAAGGTTTGGTTTTGAACACTTTCAATCGTTTCTTGAATGAACTCTTGTGCGTTATAAACAGGTGTAATAACTGAAATTAATGGTTCCATACCTTTCCTTTCTATTCCACTACATGAATAATTCGTAGTGGACAATGATATAATTTTGATAATGTATATTGTTCATCGTACCATTCTTTAGTTGTTTTTTCTGGTCTTATAATGAAGACAATTTCTTCTACAGGTACGGTTTGTGTTAAGTGATTAATTCCTTTAGACCAATTAGCGGCTTCACTTTCAGCGGTTTGATCGAGAATTAACTGGTTGGACACTTGAGACAAATCAATTAATTCATTTAAAGTTAATCCCGGATATTTTTGAGGTTGATACAATAAATGTTGATCGTTTAAGTCCCAACTATATTCAAAGCCGTAGCGAATCTTACGGTCTAGTAGTCTATATATAAATAGTCCACCGGCAGTTAAAATAAATCCGGCTACTAATCCTAATACTCCAGAACGAACTAAAGACTTAATTCCCATGCCGGTTGCTGGCTTTTCTAGTTCACTTAATGGATCCGCTAAAGGATTCGCTTCTGGATCAATGGTTTCGCCAATTGAAGATGTTTGGAAAATAGTCACTTCTTTACCTTTTAAAAAAGGGATATCTGATTGTTTAATTAATTGTTCAATCGCTGATGCGATTGCTAAGTTATCTTTTGACTCTGATGCTATTTGAATGCGGGCAGTCATTAAGTTAGTTGAAGTGTCTCGAATGACCACAAGACCTCCTCTAAATTTAGACGTTTTGTAAAGTTCTAGTAATTGTTCATAATCTAGCGTCGCTTGAAACGGTACTTGACTAATCGATTCAAGTTGTTGAACAACGTCTGGTTGAGTTAAATATTCGTCAATAATAAAGGAATTGTCAAAGAACGTTCCATCTTCATTTTGAATAATAAATTTAAATTCCGCTGGCTCTTGTTCATAAACTGTCAGTAGTGACTCGTAAGCTGAAGCTAAGTCTTCTTCTTCTTGATCTTTTGTTGTTAAATAATATTTACCACCCGTTAGCACTAAACTGACGACTAAAGCACTAAGCAATAGTTTAGTGATATTATCTTTTATAAACCGGAAAAGTTCATAAATTAGTGTGTTTAAACTCAATCTTTTCACCTCGTGTTAATTCTTTTAGTTGACGATCTATTAAATGAACAAAACTTGCGATCATTCCAAAATAGACCCAATGCCACTCAATAAGCATATTATTGGCACTTGTAATACTTGCGAAAACAAAAACAAACATAAACATCCATAAGCCATAGGCCATTTGTCGAGTCTTTTTCGTTAAAAGAAGTGACTGACTTAATTGATAAAGACGGATTAATAATAATAGATAGGCTAGAAGATACGCTATAAAAGGAATCACACCATACCCTACTAAAATCTCCAGCCACCAATTATGAATATTAGCAATTCCATTGGTTGAATAAGGACCATATTCAAGCATCCAATGCTCGATATTTCCTGCTCCTACACCAAAGCCGCCCGTTTTTCCTAAAAAGTAAAAACCATTTTTCATCATATTAACCCGGGCCATATCTCCCGTTAAATAATCTTGTCCTTTAGTATAAATCACTTCCCCGATCTTTTGAATAATCGAGGGCTTAACCATTAAGATGACTCCAATAAATCCTACTATTCCCGCCAGAGCTTGACGCATCAAATTCACTGTTCTTTTAATTGGAAAATAGCGTAAAACTAAAAGTAAGCTCATCACCATTGCCGCTAAAAGAGACATTCTCGAATCGGTCCGATAAATTAAATACCCAGCAATAAGAGCCATGCCCCATTCAAACAATCGCAACCAAATCGAGTGGGTCAATGCATAAATAATAACCGTCGTCGCAATATAAGCTAACAACATTGTAGCGTAATCATTTTGATTTTCAAAAATCGTCACCGGAATCCGACTCCACGGATTACTTGTAAAAGTATGGTATTTATCTAACTTTTCCAAATCAGCGAACAAATAAGTATTCGTTCCAATTTCTAATACTCCCCACAAAACGAGCCCGCTCATCATCGACCAAATGGTTAAACAAAGCGTCTTCCACTGCTCTAAATTTGTCACAAAAAAATACAAACTTAACACTGAACCTAATCCAAGGGTAAGTAAGAAGAAGGCTTGAAACCAATGGGACAAGCTTTCCGGCCAACCTAAAGTCACTAAAGCTGTAAGCCACCATAAGAAAATCGCCCCTACAAAATAGGTTCCTCGGTTATTAAGATCAATCTTCAAAGATGACGAAGGACGTAAAAGTTGAATGCATAAAATAGGGTAAACACTTAACGCCAAAATCCGGTATAACGTCACTTGTAAAAAAGGAGTCGATAGAGCTAATAGTTCTGTTCCTAAAAAGACACTAGCAACAAGTAACACTAAATAAAGCACTTTTTACCCCTCCTTTATGAAAAGTCCCATTCAGCTGGATTGTTTCTAATAGATAACGTCGTCATAATCGTTGAGCTTTGAACAACTAACGTCACTAGCCCAATACCTAGTGTGATCCACTCAACATGAGCAATATCAAAGGCGTTAATACTTGAAGCAATGAGCATCAGTAAAATACTAATAACTTGTTTATATTGGCTAAAGCCAAATCCACTTCGATTAGAAAAATACGTTCTCGCTAAATAGAACATAACATAAGCAATACATGAAGCTGTCGCAGCTCCACGGTACCCCCAGGTGGGTGTCATTGTATAGTTAATAACTAAACTAGGAATAATCGCTAGTAAACTCACCGCAATATTTAAATAAGTCTTTCTAGAAAAGACAATCCCTAAAGTGGTTGTCTCCGATAAGGTATACATAATATGAGGAAAGCTAAGGAGACCTATAATAAACCCGGCATCATAATATTTAGACCCTAAAATCATAATAATGACCTTTTTGAAGATCAATAGACCAAAAAATAAGCCTGTTAGAACAAATAATACAGCGTCACTAATGTATTTATAGTGTTTAATGGATTTGTTTTCTTCATACCAGCGGTAAGCGGTCGGTATCCAAAAAGAAGCAAAACTTGTCTTTAAAATACCAATCACATTAACAATATTTCGTGTAGCGTTATAGGTTCCTAAATCATCGGCTGTACTAAATTGGTTTAAGAAAATGTTATCTAAAGAGTTTAATAAAGAAGTGAGCGACACGGCTAACATTAAAGGAAATCCAAAACGAAAGAGTTGAGCCATGAGCGGCCAATCCGCTTTAAATCCTCTAAAATCCATAAAAGTACGGTATTTATAAAATAACCATACATCTCCTAGCAATTGACCAAATAACATACCAAAGACAACCGCTCTAAAGTCTCGGACTCCTAATAAAACTAAAGCTACAGAGACAATAAATACTAACAGTTTAAGTAATAGCGTATACCTAGAATACTCCAGAGCTTTTTCTTCCATTCGAATATTTAATAATAAAAAACGTTCGACAATGGTTGCTAGAACCCATAGGCCAGCAATCCAAATAATATAAGAGTACCCTTCATCTTTAAATAGCCAGTATGATAACGGCTTAGCAAAAAAGCTGCTTCCGATTAATAAAAGAGCGCCAATGACTAATGGGAAAAAGATCGATTGTTGTAAGATGCGCCGCTTATCATCCGCGCGGTGGTATTCTCTTGTATACGCTTGGTCAAAACCAACATAAATAAAATTAGGAATTTCCGTCAGTAAGTTTCTAAACAATCCCGCTCGACCGTATTCAGCTTTCGATAATAAGTTGGTCATAATCGGGATTTGAACAAAGGATAAAACAGCTCCTAAAATAGGTCCTAAACTAAACCCTAATAATCGTCGTATAAATTGTTTCATTCAATCCCTCCCTTAATCAATATGGTAACTGTTAATGAAGCCACTTAAGTATTGCGTATAGATCGAACTAGCTGCTTCATTCGTAAATCCTTTTAATGAGGCTTGTTCGATACGCGATCTTGTTGAAGGCTTAGACATTTCGATTAAAGTGATCAGCTCATCGTACCACTTGGAAATCGGACTGTCTAAAGGTAAATAAGTAAGGAGTCCTAATTCTAAATCGACTTCTTTTGTAATAGTGTCGGACAAGACTGCCGGAAGGCCTACTAACTGTGTTTCAATCATTGTAGTTGGTAACCCTTCAACAAAGGAAGGTAAAATAACGCCATCTAGCGCAGGTAAGTAGTTAGCAATTGGGTGAAGGCGTCCGGTAAAAAGAACGACGGATTCTAATCCTTTTTCTTTAACTTGTTCTTTTAAAGCCTCTTTTAATTTACCTGTTCCAATAATAACTATTGTCATCGGCAACTGTTGGTTTTTTATCCATTGAGCTAGCTCTAAAGTTAACTGATGGTTTTTGACTTCTTCTAGTCGTCCAATATGACCAATTAAATAATGGTCCTCTGGAACTTGCCAACGGGTCCGCACTTGTTCTCTTATTTTAGTAGCTTCTTTATCCGAATGAATAAAGTTTGCGGGCTCTACAGAATTAGGTATAATCATCCATTGTTCTTTAGGAACTTTTCCGTAAATAGACTGAATGGCTAGAGCACCGCACCCTACCGGTTCATGGGAAAGATAGCGGTTAATGGGTTGATTAATTTTTGCTTCATATTGTTTCTTTTTACTTAAGCGAGATAAATCAACCGTCGAATGGGCATGAATGATAAATTTACCCACTTTATATTTTCTAACAACTAAATAATAAGCGATCGCGCGGTACCCTGCTACGTGGCAGTGAACGACGTCATAGTGATGCTCTTTTAAAGGTTGTTGTAAGGACTTTTTAAACTCTTTCCACCCTTTTGTTTTTGGGTTTTGTAGTGAGTAGATGCGTCCGCCTGTTTTTTCAATAGCTTGTTTAAATTCTTCTGGGCAATCATCATAAGTTGCTACATCAAATATAATTGATGTGTCCGTTAACGCTTCGGCTTGATTGCGAATGAAAGTAGATATTCCTCCCCCAAATCCGCTCATAATATGTAAGATGCGAATGGGTTTCAATTGAATCTCCATGGGTTCACCTCGTGTTAAAATAATAACTCCCTTTGATTATACCATCACTGAAGGGTGAAATATATTGCCTTCATTAAAAAGAACGCCGGCTAATAAACCGACGCTCCATTTTTAGTTATTATTAAATAAATCGCGTGTATAAACTTTCTCTTTAACATCTTCCAACTCTTGTTCGAAGCGGTTAGCGATAATTAGATCTGCTTGTTGTTTAAACGCTTCTAGCGAATTAACAACGGGATAGTGATCAAAGGTATCAGTCGCTAATGCTGGTTCATAAATAACCACTTCGACTCCTTTACCACGTAACAGCTCCATCACGTCTTGAATAGCTGAAGATCTAAAGTTATCTGACCCTTGCTTCATCGCTAAGCGATACACGCCTACTGTTTGAGGATCTTTTTGTAAAATGTCATCTGCAATAAACTCTTTACGCGTCGCATTGGATTCAACAATCGCTTGAATGAGACGGTTAGGAATATTTTGATAATTGGCGAGTAACTGCTTTGTATCTTTTGGTAAGCAATACCCTCCATATCCAAAGGACGGGTTATTATAGTGATCGCCAATTCGCGGATCTAACCCGACTCCTTCAATAATCGCTTTTGCATCTAAACCGCGCATAGCTGCATAAGTATCCAGCTCGTTAAAGTATGACACTCGCATGGCTAAATAGGTATTAGAAAACAATTTAACTGCTTCAGCTTCTGTTGGATCCATATAAAGAACTGGAACTTCTTTAGCTTTAGCGCCTTCTTTTAGTAAGTTCGCTAATAGTTGACCTTTTTCTGATTGATCGCCGATAATAATTCGCGAAGGATATAAATTATCTTTTAACGCTTGACCTTCTCTTAAGAATTCTGGTGAGAAGATAATGCGATCCGTTTGATACTTTTCTTGAAGTTGTTTTGTAAAGCCAACGGGTACTGTTGATTTAATCATAATTAACGCGTCGGGGTTCACCTTTAACGCCTCATCAATAACTGCTTCGACGGAAGACGTGTCAAAAAAGTTTGTTTCTTCATCGTAGTTTGTTGGTGTCGCTACAACAATAATATCTGATTCTTGATAGGCTTTTTGTGCGTTTGTAGTAGCGGTTAAATGTAATTGACCTTTATTTAAATATTCTTCAATTTCTCGGTCTTTTAAATGAGATTTTCCTTGATTAATTAAGTCAACAATTGTTTCATTTAAGTCAACAGCTGTCACGCTATGATGTTGGGCAAGCAAAATCGCATTAGACAATCCAACATAACCGATTCCGATCACTGCTATTTTCAATAAAATCTCTCCTTATTCCTCAGTCGAACCAGCAGGTGCTTCTAGTTGAGGTTGCGGTGCTGGCTCTTGGGGCGCTGGTTGCGGTTGTTGTGGCTCAGTAGGCGCTTCTGGTTGTGGTTGGGGCGCTGGCTGAGCGGGCGGCTCACTTTGAACCGGTGGTGCCGATTGTGCCGGAGGTTGAGGTTGCGGTGTTTGTCCTCCGCTTGATGCCGGCGGCGTATATTGTGGTTGCGGTCGATACTCCGGTTGGTAACTTGGTTGATAATTAGGAGCAGGCTGATATTCTTCGACCGGTTGAGCCGGAATATAGCTTTCTTCTGCTCGGTGAGTTTGAATGACTTGTTGTTGATTAATAATGTCTTCTTGTTGTTCCTCAGTTAATCCCGTGGGATATTGGTTTAAAACAACATTAGATATTTTAGTAATCGTTGTGTCTCCTGCCTCGTCGCCAATTGGATCCGCTAAATCCTTCGTCGCAACAAGAGGCAAACTAGATTGTTGGCGTAATTCATTGGTCACTTTCAATCGTGCACTCAATGGTATATGGAAATAGAAGACATCATCGATATAAAGTTCTTCTAAATCATCAAACTTAATAATCGTCATTTTTTCTGCTGCCGGAGTATATTGTTTCATAATTTTTAGAGCGGTTTGAATGCTTAAATTCGTTCTCACGTTGTCTTCCACTGCTTTTAATATTTGTGGATAATTCGTTAATGAATCCATCGACAGCACTTTATCAACAATCGCTTTAATCACAATCTTTTGACGATTTTGACGTCCCACTTCTCCTAATGGGTCGTCATAGCGCATTCTAGCAAAATTCAATGCTTTAACTCCGTTAACGTGACGTGTCTCGCCTTTTTTGAACATTGTATTACGGTATTCAAAAGTAAGCGGACTAGTGACTTCAATGCCACCTAAGGCATCAATTAAATTCGCTAAACCGTCCATATTAACCGCCGCATAATAATCAATCGGTAAATTTAAATAATTTTGTACCGTATCAACGGTTAACTCGATCCCTCCAAAAGCATAGGAGTGGTTAATTTTATCTGGATTCGATTGGCCCTTAATGAAAGTATAAGTATCACGCGGGATGCTAACCATCTTTGTCGAGCGCGTTTGAGGGTTAATCGAAAGAATCATTAATGTATCGGCTCTTCCTACATACCCTTCCCCTTCTTTTCGGGCGGTTAAATCATCATCAGTTCCAATGAGCAAAACGTTTAACGGCTCACCTTCTTCTAAGTTTACCGATTTTTTACGTAAATTAGCTACTTCAATTGTTTGATTCGTTTGATTGGCTACCCGAGCTAAGTCGCGACTCACTTTCCAAATCGCTCCGCCAACAAGGACGAGTAATAAACAACCAATTAACGATAGTTTAAATTTCCATGATGTCTTTTGGTTTTTGGACATAACATCACTCCTTTAATTAGTGAATCATTAGCGCTGTTTGTCGGTTGAATAACGACAAGACAGTTTCTTTTATTTGAGACAGCTTCATTTGTATGACTGTTTTTTCTATAACGCGGTAAGGAACATCCGTATGAATAAAATAAGTACTTTGCTCCATTAAAGTGGGTAGTTGAGGAATCACTTTATAAGCGAATAACTGTTCAAATAATGTATGAATAATCAGCTGATCTCGTTTTATTTGTTCATCGGCTTCATTTATTTCATACATATATTCCATCACTTGTAAGTCACTCCACTGCCGATCATCCAACTTTAATCCACCCATCGCTTCAATTAAAGGTCTTATTTCGAACAAGGATAACTGGACTGTATAAAAAGGTGATCCATTTAATTGATCATCGATTCCTTGATATAATTGGTTATTTTGGTAGAGTTCATTTAACGTTTGTTCGTTATAAAACACATCATCGACTGCCCACTCTTTAATCTGAGGCTGATGGTAGTTATCAAAGGTAATAACACTTGCATAACTTAAACTCTCTTGGCCCGTTCGGCCCGCATTAGAGTAGTTAGTCGCTAAAACAACTAGAGGGTGAACCTTTCTTAATTCTGTCTCTTGGGTTTCTAAGGGCTGATAGATAGATGTTTGATAAGTAGTCATCACTTTTTGACGAAAGGCGTACATAATAAAAAAACTAACCATTACCGCAACAAGAAGTCCCAGTATAATAAAGAAACCTCGCCCCATTTTTTGAGGCTCAGAATCTGTTTCGACATAATGATAAGGACGATAGTTTGGCACAATCGTCATCTCCTTTAAACATCTTTAGAATACCCATGAGGGTTTTGAGATTGCCAGCGCCATGCGTCTTGGCACATATTATTTAAATCTTTTTCAGCACGCCAATCTAACTCTCTGGCTGCTTTTGAAGCATCCGCAAAAGAGGTCGCTACATCGCCTAAACGGCGTGGGACAATTTTATAAGGCACTTTTCGTCCACTGGCTTCTTGAAATGCTCGGACGACTTCTAAGACACTTTGGCCTTTACCGGTTCCTAAGTTATAAATATGGGTACCTGTTTGTTTTAAGTTATGTTCTAGCGCTTTAACGTGACCTTTAGCTAAGTCAACGACGTGAATATAATCCCTTACTCCAGTTCCATCCACTGTATCATAGTCATCTCCGTAAACAGATAACTCTTCGAGTAAACCAACCGCCACTTGAGAAACATAGGGCATTAAGTTGTTTGGAATATCACTTGGATCTTCACCAATTAACCCGGACTCATGAGCTCCTACGGGGTTAAAGTAACGTAAAATCGTCGCTGACCATGTTTCATCCGATGCGACGACATCTTTTAATAATTGTTCAACGACTAGTTTTGTATAGCCGTAAGGATTCGCTGTTTCAAGCGTTGGCATATCTTCTGTTAAAGGCGGTTGGTTCGTCATACCATAAACCGTGGCTGATGAACTAAAGACGATATGCTTAATATGACATGCTTTTAAAGCCTTTAGTAAAGAGACGCTGCCTTGAATATTATTTTCATAATATTTTAGTGGCTTTTCAACTGATTCGCCGACCGCTTTATAGCCAGCAAAATGAATAACCGCATCAATTTTGTGTTGATTAATAATTTCTTCTAATGCTTTCGTATTTAAAATGTCTTCTTTATAAAAGGTTACTTTTTTGTTAGTAATTTGTTCAATTCGTTTCAGTACTTCTGGGTGACTATTAGAAAAATTATCTACAATCACCACGTCATAGTCATGATTTAATAATTCAATGACAGTATGGCTGCCGATATATCCGGCTCCTCCAGTAACTAAAATAGCCATTGTTTATTAACTTCCTTTCTTGTTGCCCTTTTGACATACTCTTATATTATACCACCCTCAAAAGGGATTGTCTTATAGTATTTAATTAATCATACCAAATTTTTTCTGCAATTCGTTTACTTTATCACATTATTATTAAAAGTTTACCTTTCTTTTTTATCTTATTCCAAACACTCCTTCATGGTGTTGGTCATTTTCTTTGTTATAATAGGCAGTAGATAAAACCGATAAAAGGAGGAGACTCAGTGGATGCTGTAGTTATTTTTGCCAGTTTAACTGGTAACACAGAAGAAGCGGCTGAAATTGTCGCCAGTGTATTAGAACAAGAATACGATATTGATGTAGAAATTTACGATGCGATGCAAGCAGATGCCGAAGATTTTTTAGATTTTGATTTATGTTTTTTAGGTAGTTACACGTACGGGGTCGACGGAATTTTGCCTGATGAAATGTTAGATTTTTATGACGATTTAGGTGGATTGGACCTATCAGACAAAGTGTTTGGTGTCTTTGGATCCGGAGATCATTTCTATGAAATCTTTTGCGGTGCGGTAGATACCTTTGAAGAACAATTTATTAAAACCGGTGCCACCCAAGCTGCCCCAAGTGTTAAGTTTAGTTTAGCGCCTGATGAAGAAGAAGACATTAAACAACTGCACGAATTAGCTCATAGCGCAGTACGTCAATGGAAGGAAATGAATGAATAATGACCTTTGAACATAATTTACAAAAGTATGCCCATCTTTTAATCAATAAAGGGATTAACGTATTAGAAAATGATTTTGTCTTAATTAATGCTGACATCGATCAAGCTCCTTTAGTTCGCTTGATGACAGAAGAAGCGTATAAAAACGGGGCTTATAAAGTTATTGTTAAATGGACTGACGAGAAGGTATCGCGCTTAAATTTAATTTATCAATCCGAAGAAGCGTTAGAAGATATTCCGCAATACTTACTCGATGAATCAGAATATATGATTGAAAAGCGTATGAAACGAATAGCACTTCGTTCAAGCGACCCAAATGCTTTTAACGGGGTGGACCCACATAAAATCAGTACCTCTCAACTGGCTCAATCGAAAGCTTTCCAACCCCTTCGTATCGCTTCTCAAGCGAATGTGATGAGCTGGTTAGTGTGTGCTGGGGCTAGTCCCGAGTGGGCGGCTTTAGTATTTCCTGAATTAGAATCGCAAGAAGAGCAAGTCGATGCTTTATGGGATGCGATCTTTAAAGCGACCCGTGTTTACGCCGAAGATCCAATAAAAGCATGGCAAGAACATGAAGCAGTTTTAAAAGAAAAAGCTGATTACTTAAATAACCAACAATTTGATGCGTTACACTTTACAAGTGAAGAAACAGACTTAACTATCGGCTTACCTGTCAATCACGTTTGGGAAAGTGCGACAAGCCAAAACCAACAAGGCGAAGACTTTATTGCTAATATGCCAACAGAAGAAGTCTTTACCGCCCCTGATTTTCGCCGTATTGACGGAACGGTCGTTAGCACCAAGCCCTTAAGTTACGCTGGTCAAATTATTGACGGGATGACTTTTGAATTTAAAGATGGTCAAATTATTAAAGCCACTGCCAAAGAAGGTGAAGAAGCCTTATTGAAATTAATCGAAGAAAATAAAGGGGCAAAATCTTTAGGTGAAGTGGCTTTAGTTCCTCATCAATCCCCTATTTCCCAATCAAACTTAACCTTTTATAATACATTATTCGACGAAAATGCTTCAAATCATTTAGCGTTAGGGTCAGCATATGCTACTTCTGTTCAAAATGGAGCTAATATGACTCAAGAAGAGCTAGAAGCAGCTGGCTTGAACCGCTCCCACGTTCACGTTGACTTTATGATTGGAAATAGTTCGATGGATATTGATGGTATTAAACAAGACGGCTCACGCTATCCAATATTTAGACAAGGAGAATGGGCCTTTTAAATCAATGAAGGAGATTTTTTATGAACAAACACTCCCCTTTAATTAATGAACAAGATTTGGAAGAGTTTGATCAAAAAATCAACGAACAGTTAGATAAAGGCGGCTGGTTCTTTTTAGTCCTGCTGGCCGCTTTTTTATTCGTTGTCATTTATTTTGCAACGCAACATTTTAAACTTCCAAATGATGCAATCTTTAATTCATTAAATGAACAAGTTAGTCATTTAGAAGAACGAGTGGATCAACTTGAATCTTTAACGAAAGAACAACAACAACTCATTGAATCATTTGAAACGAAACGGAGGGAATAAATTGAAAATACTACACATTAACTCTTATTATTCAACATCTGTTTTGTTTGAAAATTTATATCAGCGCCAAGAAGCTGACCATGATCTAGATGTGTACGTTCCTATCTCACACCAGTACCCTAGTGACCGGTTACCTAAAATGAAAGACTACGCTACGGTGCACCGCGTCTTTAATCATTTAGACCGTTGGATTTTTCATTACAAACATCAAAAGATTTTAGATGATTTACTAGCAACTTATAACGTCAAAGAATATGACTTGATTCATGCTCACTCTTTATTTTCTAACGGGTGGCTCGCTTATAAATTGCATCAGCAGTTTGGTACACCTTATGTGGTTGCTGTTCGTAATGCAGATGTTAAAACTTTTTTCAAACGAATGTTTTGGCTTCGTCCCATGGGGCTTGCTATTTTAAGAAATGCTTCAAAAATTGTTTTTATTTCTAAAAATGCTTATAACGAAGTATTTGATAATTATGTTCCTGAACGAGACATTCCTTTCTTAAAAGAAAAAACTTCCATTATTCCCAATGGAATCCATTCTTTTTGGCATGAACATTTGTATACTGAAAAAGAAGCGAAGTTACATGAACCGCTCCGCATCGTCACTACCGCAAAACTCATTCGCACTAAGCGTTTGATCAACCTCGCCGAACGAGTAGCCAATTATAACGAAAATATTTTCCCAGCCGAACTTCATGTCATTGGTCCAGAGTGGGACAAGTCCGTTGTCGATCAATTAAAACAGTTTCCTAACGTGACACTATACGGCAAACGTAATCAGCAGGAAATGATGCAAATTTACCGTCAAATGGATTTATTTGCGTTACTTTCCTATCCTGAAACCTTTGGTCTAGTTTACGTTGAGGCCATGAGTCAAGGTCTGCCAGTTATTTACACAACTGATGAAGGGTTTGATAGTTATTTTCCTAATAAACACTTAGGTGTTAGTGTTGACCCCTCAAATGGGCTCGCTTTTAGCGACGCGGTTGATTATATTATTTATAATTACAAAGAAATGGTCAAAAATGCTTTAGAAGCTGTACCCCAATTTGACTGGGATAAAATTTATACTACTTACCAAGCGCTTTACGAAGATATTTTTAGAAAAGAAAATTAGTAAAATGAGTAGCTTTATTCCTTAGAACCTTTATAATAAGATGTAAGTATTATAAGAAAGGGATGGAGCTGTTGATGAACGATTTTTTCAATAAATTAGATCGCAAATATATTTTTCCCTTATTCAGTTTAATCATTTTAATAGGGATCAGTAGTAGTATCTTTGCCTACTCAAAAGCAAAAGAACACAATCAATTAGTATTAGAACAAGTAGCTGCTGAAGAAGCGAGCATTGAAGCTTCTCTTCAAGAAGAAGAAAAAGTAGCCGAAGCTGAACAAGAATCCTTTTTAGATTATCAATATTATATGGTCAATGATCCGGACATTTCATCTGAAATTATGCCGATGGATGGAGCTGATGTGCCAGCCAATGTTCTTCTTTTAACCTTTGACGATGGACCTAATCAACATACCCTTGAAACGGCTAAACAACTCGCTACGTTAGATGTGGGAGCTATTTTCTTAATTAATGGGATGTATCTAGATGAAGAAGAAAATCGCGAGATTTTAAAAGAAGTTTATGACATGGGCTTTGAGATTGGAAACCACACCCAACACCACGAAAATTTAAGAGAGTTAGATTATGAAACTCAACAATTTGAAATTTCTGAAACAAGCCGATTAATTGAAGAAGTAACGGGAGAAAAACCGCGTTGGTTCCGTCCGCCTTTTGGTCAATTTAATATGGATACCATCAATATTTGTAATGATCTAGACATGCAGTTAATGACGTGGAACTTTGGATTTGATTGGATGGAAGAATACCATGACGCTACTTTATTAACAGAGATCAGTCTCGATAACTCTTATTTAAGAGATGGAGCTAATATATTGATGCACGATTTACCGTGGACCAGTGAAGCCATCACTGATATTGTCAATGGCTACCACGAGCGAGGTTATCATATTGTCAATCCAAAACAAATTAAAAGTAGCCAAAACAGTACTGATCCTTTAGAGCCAGCAGACTTATAACACAAAAATCACCAACCTAATGATTTAGAGGGTTGGTGATTTTTTTAGTTTAAATTAATTGCCACTCTGGCTTAGCTTCTAATGGATGAATTGGATCGATATGGTCATAAAACATAATGCCATTTAAATGATCAATTTCATGTTGTAAAACAATAGCTAAAAAACCAGATAGTTTCATTTCATGAGTTTGACCTTCTAAATCTTGATATCTGACTTTCAAGCGGCGTGCTCGCGGTACTAATCCTGGCACATCGCGCTCCACCGATAAACATCCTTCCCCATCTTTTAAAGCAGTTTGTTGAACAGAATGACTAATAATTTGAGGATTAATGAGTATTTCATCTAATAAAGGTTCCACCGGATTTCCTTCTTCATCGTAATCGGCAACGTAAACCGCGATGAGTTGTTTCGATAAATTAATTTGTGGAGCAGCAAGACCCACTCCTGGTCGCAACTTATATTTTTCTGCCAATTCGTCATCTTGACTATTAATTAAGTATTCGCGCATTTCAAGGGCTGTTTGTTTTAATTCGTCATTTAAAGGAAATGTGACTGGTTCTGCTTTTTGTCTTAAAACCTTTGCTCCTTCTAGCACGATATCCTTCATCGTAATCATTTATTCACGCTCTTTTCTTTTATATCCAACAATTGTATACGTTTGGTCTTCTTCATTAAAGTCCATTGAAGTCACAAGACGATGTTCACGGTGCCATGCTAGTAAGTCACCCCGGTCTGCTGGAATCACTTCGACGTAACGTTGGCTATTTTGAATCATTTCTTGCCAAATATTTTCTTTTAATTTCTCCATATCGTCTTTATCGTAGGCTGAAACGATACAGTTAGGAATTCGGGTCGGCACAAACTGATCACTTTTAACATCTCGTTTATTGTAGACCGTTAAAATTGGTAAGTGGTCTAGTTTTAAATCCTCTAATAAGTTTAAAACTGTTTCTTCATGAAGATGTTGAGATGAATCAGAGGAATCGACTACGTGAAGCAATAAATCCATATGGCGCATCTCTTCTAAAGTAGACTTAAAGGCTTGAATTAATTCGGTCGGCAATTCTTCAATAAAACCTACCGTATCGGTCAAGGTAAAGTTATCATGACCATTAATTGTTAATTGACGAGTGAGAGGATCTAATGTCGCAAACAGTTGATCTTGAGTGTAAGTTGACTCATCAGTTAATGCATTAAGTAAAGTTGATTTACCTGCGTTTGTATAACCAACTAGACCAATATTGAATGGACCATTATGAGCCCGTTGTTGTCTCGTTCTTTCGCGGTGAGCTTCTAATTGCTTCAATTCTTTTTTGATGTTATTAATTAAGCCACGAATATGACGACGGTCTGTTTCTAGTTGGGTCTCTCCGGGACCTCTCGTTCCGATCCCACCTCCTAGACGCGACATAGTAAGTCCTTTACCGTGTAGTCTTGGAAGTAAATATTCATATTGTGCTAATTGAACTTGTAGTTTACCTTCACGACTTTTAGCTCTTAAAGCAAAGATATCTAGAATTAATTGGGTTCGGTCAATAGTTTGGACTCCTAATGTCTCTTCTAAGTAGCGGTTGACACTCGGTGAAATTCGGTTCAAAGTAATGACTAAATCAATCATTTCTTGGTCAATCGTTGCTTGAACTTCACTAATCTTTCCACTTCCTACAAGGGACCGAGAGTTTGGTTTAGCTAACTTTTGAGTAATCGTTTGGATCACTTCGCCCCCTGCCGTTTCTGTTAAAGCAGTCATCTCGCTAACCAATGTCGCAAAAAGCTCGTCATCCATTTCTTGAGTTTGCACTCCAATTACTAGCACTCGTTGTTTTTGTTCTTTTGTTTCAATCATAAGACCTCCTCCTTTCTGTTAAAAATTGTTCCGTCAGTTGATAGGCATTTTGATAAAGCGTTGCTTCATCTGTAGCATCAAGCCAATGAGTATTTTCTAAACGATTGCGAAACCAAGTTAATTGGCGTTTGGCATAACGTCTTGAATTTTGCTGAATGGTTTCAATAACTTGACTCACTGACATATCTGAGCCGTTGAAGTAAGGCCACCATTCTTTATAGCCAATTCCTTTAATACTTTGCCAGTCTTGTCCTTTAGCTTCATCATAAAGTTGTTTAGCTTCTTTTTCTAAACCTTCATCGACCATTTGTTCAACTCGTAAATTGATACGGTCATATAATTCAGCGCGCGGACGGTCTAGCACTAATATTAACGTATCATACTTAGAATCATTTGGGTAATAAGTCAGCTGTTTTGAAAATAGCTTACCTGTTACATGAATGACTTCTAAAGCTCTAATCGTTCGACGACGATTTTGATAAGGAATCTTCTTTGCTGCTGTCGGGTCAATTTTATTTAGTTGCTCCCATAAGTATTGATCGCCTTTTTCTTGGGCTAGTTGTTCTAACTGCTGGCGATAGTTTAAATCTTCTGCTTTAGGGCCACCAAAGGACAAATTTTTAATCAGACCATCTAAATAAAGACCCGTTCCTCCTACTAAAATCGGCAATTTACCTCGTTGATCAATATCTTCGATGGCTTCTTCAGCTAATTGTTTAAAACGCGCCGCGTCAAAGGGATCTTTGACAGATAAAATACTTAATAAATGGTGAGGAATGTTCTCCATTTCTTCTTGGGTTATTTTTCCTGTTCCAATATCTAAGCCGCGATAGACTTGTAAACTGTCTCCATTAATAATTTCGCCGTCAAACTGTTTAGCTAATTGAATACTTAAATCGGTCTTACCTACGGCAGTGGGTCCTGCGATCACAATTAAAGGAGGGTGTTGTTTTTTATTAGTCATTGATATTGTTTCCTCCTTTTTATTATGAATGAGTTAATAATTCTTTTGCTAAATCAATGGATGTTTGAGTCAGCTCATCAGCTGAAATCATTAAAGCAATCGCATTAATTTTCTCTTCATCATTCATTGACTTTACTTTAGTTAACGTTTGCCCATCTTCAACGACCTTTTGAATATATAAATGATGATCTGCAGCCGCGGCTACTTGAGGTAAGTGAGTAATACAAAGCACTTGGTGATAGTAACTAATTTGCTTCATCTTTTGAGCAATCGCTCCAGCCACTCGTCCTGATACACCCGTATCAATTTCATCAAATACCATCGTTTGTGAAGGACTTGATTTAGAAAAAACTGTTTTTAGCGCTAAAATAAAGCGTGACATCTCACCGCCACTTGCTACTTTCGTCAATGGTTTTAACGGTTCACCGACGTTTGTTGAAATTAAAAATTCCACCTCATCAAATCCTGTAGCTGTTAAACTTACCGGCATATCATCACTTAACGTCGACTCTTTGGTTAATTGGATGCTTAATAAACTATTTGCCATATAAAGGTCTTTTAGCTCTTCTTGCACGGCTTGTTCAAGCTTTGGTTTATATTCTTTTCTTAATTGATGAAGTAAATCGGCAATCATAAAAGCGTCATCATACGTAACTTTTAGTTGTTCTTCTAACTTTTGTAGGTAGCGATCTTTATGAACTAATTGATAAATCTCTTGAGAGATCTCGTCATAATAGACTAATATTTCATCCACTGAACGATGATACTTTTGTGTCAGTTGTTGAATTTGGTTGAGTCTTGTTTCTACTTCATCAATGGTATAATCATCCATTAAAGGCGCTTGATCCATTAAGGCGACTTGATGGGATATTTCTTGAAGCTCAGTTTGGACACTTTGTAGCGTCTGCTGGATATCCTCAGTCGTCTCTCCACCTTTTACTTGGTTTAAAGCTTCTGTTACTTGCGATAGTTGAACGAGAATGCTTTGCGGACTGTCGGATAATAATTCGCTGACCGTTTGTAGGGCTTGATGATTTGTTTGTTGATACTGCAGTTGGTTACTAATATTAAGTAATTCTTCTTCTTCACCTGGAACTAATTGAGCTTTTTCAATTTCTTGGGATTGAAATTCAAGAAAATCTAATCGTTGTTGGTCAGATTGCTCGTCGGTATGAGCCTGATTCCACTGTCTTAGCACTTCTTTATAGGCATTAAAAGCTTCTTCGTAATCTTGGCGAAGACGGAGGGCTTTTTCCCCGATAAAATTATCAAGTAATTCCACATGACGTTCAACATTTAATAAGTGTTGATGATCTTGTTGGCCGTGAATGTCGACTAAATAAGGACTTAATTGTCTTAAAAAGGTAACATTTGCTAGTTGCCCATTGACGCGAATAATATTTTTACCTGATTGGTTAATTTCGCGACGAATAATCAATGTGTCTTCTTCTAAGTCAAGTCCGAATTGGTGGAAAAGGTCTTGAATATCATCTTTTGCTTCTTCGTAACTAAACAATCCTTCGATTAATAAACGATTTGCACCGTGACGAATATAATCGATCGAGCCCCTTGCACCACATAAAACGCTTAGCGCATCAATGATAATGGATTTCCCGGCCCCTGTTTCCCCGGAGAGAACGGTCATACTATTTTGAAAATCTAAATCTACTTGATCAATGATGGCGAAATTTTCAATGGTTAAACTTAATAACATGCACGTCCTCCTTTAATATTCTCGATTGTCAATTTAAGTTAGAAATTTCTACACTATATTATGAGTGATTGAACTTGGTGACATACTTGTGCTAACCACCTTAAACAACTCCCTTCATCAAGCTCCTGGCTGGTCAAGAGGAAAAGCGCTAGCGACTCTTGAGGAGTCAGGTGCTTGATGAAACCATATTTCTTAAGTGGTTGGCATAATATCCAGGTGTTTGATCCAAAAGATGGGCCAAGAAAACCTCCAGGGGAGTGTAGTAGTTAAGAGATTTACGTGGAATGATATTTCGCTTGAAGGTTACTTCCTTAAGAAAGTCTTCATCTACTTCATTAAAATCAGTACCTTTAGGCAGACCATC